>NZ_AZRK01000009.1 GCF_002895485.1 Petrotoga sp. 9PWA.NaAc.5.4 | reverse complement strand
TTTTAACTCCGCTCTTTGTTCTTCTAATAGGTTTAATATTTCTACTCTCATTTCTTCCATCTGTTGTATTATTGGTTCTTGTGATTCTATTGTCTCAACTATTTGGATGAAAACACTTCTAAAATCATTGACATAAGCTTGCATCTCTGTAAACAGCTGTCTTAAATCATCTGTTTCTAAACCATACTGGATTACTAAAACTTGAGAGTCTAATTCGTTGAATATCCCTAATACATTATTTTTATCTCCAACTGATTTAGATGAAAAATATACAGAAGATAATTCTATAATATTGTTAAGTAATTGAGAAACATTATCAAAATAAAAATTCAACCACGAGGCATTACTTTCTTCGGCTATTATTTTAAAATCAGGAATAAGCTTTATTAAATTATTATATACAACTATAAAACTATTTTCTATAAGGCTTTCTTTTTCAGCATTTAAATCAACTATTTGATTAAATAAATTTTCATAGGCTTCTATGTAACTTCTTAAATTGACAATCTCTATAGATTCATTTGTTTCATTCATAAATTCATCTTTTATATTACTTATATTAATCAAAAATCTTTTTTGTGTCTCAGCATCATAATATATTACATAATCTTTTAAAGCTAAAGCCGCTTCAAAAAAATCCATTTCTATTTCTGAAATTCTACTTGTTTCATCGGATAAATTTTTATACTTTAACAATCCTTCATTGGAATTAACTAATGAAAAAATGTTAAAGGAGATAGCTAAACCAAATAAAAATAAAATAATTAATATTATTACAATTATTCTTTTTCCTATAGTTTCGAATATCATTCTAAAAATCCCCTTCTATTATTACTTTTAAAGTTTTTTATGAATAAGAAGAACTTTCAAGTAATTTTTTTATAGAATTTGACATTGATTTTAATATAAAATAGCAAGAAACAGCTCCCGCATCTAAAATGTTTCTTGAAGCTTCTCCCAATCTACTCCCTCTGCCATATTTGGATATCAGATCTCTTGTTGAATCCTTACCCTTTTCGGCCGATTCTATTAAATCATTCAAAGCTTCTATAAAACTTCCATTGTTATTTATAGCTCTATCAAAAGCCTCTATTGATGGAATCAGGGTATCTAATAATGTTTTATCTCCAATTTTAGCATCAGTTAATTGCTTAATCCCTTCCAAAGCTCTATGCAGCATATTTGAAAAATCAAATTTATCAATTTCTTCTTTACTTTTTATAACTTCAGCCATTTCAAGAAAAAACAGTCCATACAAAGGTCCCATCGAACCACCTATTTCATTTAGTAAAACATTTCCTAAAACTTCTAAAGATTCAGAAAACCCTAATTGTTTATCTTTTATCCTATCATAACAGATGGAAAACCCTTTATTCATATTTATACCATGATCTCCGTCACCTAACTGAGCATCTATTTCACTCAAATAATTTTTATTATCCTGAATGATTTTTATCATATCTTCAACAATTATTTTTCCTCTTTCATTCTTAAATGATTCTTTCATAATTTCCTCCCGGCTTAAAATTGTTTTAGCCCCACACTATATGCATTCAGATCAACTAATCTTTTCAATTCTTCATCCAATTTAAGCAATGTCAAGAAAGCCCCTCCCATATCAAGCGAAGTATAAAAATTCCCAACATAAGATTTGTAAGCAACTATATTTTTGTTCTTTAATTCATTATATATATCGCTATATAAAATATATAACTCTTCAACGGGTGTCGCACCTAAACCTGAAAGCATAACTACCACTTCGTCTCCTTCATAAAAAGGTAAATCAGGGATTATTTTGTCTAACATAATATTTGCGATAACTTTAGAAGGCTTTAAATCCATTATCTCTAATCCTTTTTCTCCATGATGACCTATTCCTATTTCCATCTTTCCTTCTTCTATTTCAAAATTTGGTTTCCCAAACGCTGGAATTGTACAGGGAAATAACCCTACACCAATACTTCTCATGTTATCAACTGTTTTTTGTGCTACATCTATTACTTCATCTAATTGTCCCCCCTCTGAAGACTTTGCTCCGGCTATTTTCCACATTAATATTTCTCCACCTCCACCTCTTCGTCTTTCTTTTTCCTCTTTTGGAGCAGAAGAAACATCATCATTTGCTACGACAGTTCTTACTTCTATTCCTTTTGCTTTAGCCATTTTAATTGCAAGTTTTACATTCATTTTATCTCCTGCGTAATTACCAAATAAACATGCTACTCCTTTGCCGGATTCTGAAGCAATTATCGCATCAAGAAAAGCTTGAGGAGTAGGAGAAGAAAAAATCTCTCCTATGGCAACAGCATCCACCATATTTTCTCCTATATACCCAATAAACGCTGGTAAATGACCAGAACCTCCCCCTGTCACAATACCTACCTTCCCCAAAATGGGGGATTTTTTATATTTTAATACCCTTGGATTTGCAGTTTTCTCAATTATTTCTTGATGACATTTTATAAACCCTTCAACTTGGTCTTTAACTACGTCGTCAGGATTATTTATGAATTTTTTCATACAAAGATTACCTCCTCTATGTTTTTCCAATTGTTGCTTTTAGAAATTCTAAAATTTAAGCTTTATCAATATTACCTTTGTATATTATTAATGATAATATAAATATAATTTACAACTTAGCTTTTTGAACTATTCATTTTTTTATAAATGATAAAATTAACTATTGCACTTGCAACAAGGATTATACCTAAAACTCCGTCTTGCCATATTGGATTAACTCCAGAAAGCTGCATACCATTATTTAGTACGGTTATTAAAAATATTGCAATTACAGTACCGATTATTGTTCCTTCTCCTCCAATAATATTAGTCCCACCTAATACAGCTATTGTAATTGCTCTCAAATTCAAATTAGCTCCTAAATCTGGCCTTGCACTAGCTATTCTTGAAGTCATAACCATTGCGGCTATTCCAGCTAAAAATCCCCCTAAAGTATAGGCAATGATTCTTACTCTGTTGTTAGGTATTCCAGAAAATTTAGCAACTTTGTCATTTGATCCTATAGCATAAAGCCGTTTACCATAGACCGTTTTCGATAAAATCAAATGAAGAATTATTATTATAGGAATGAAAACAATTATCAATTGAAGAGGAATATTAAATAAATCTTTTTGACCTAAAAACAAATAATTTTCAGGAAAATTAGAAATTGGCATGGCGTTTCCATATTGATCCATAGATATAAGTAAAGCAATAGAATCATATATATACATGGTTGATAGAGTAACAAGCAAAGGTGGAATTTTTATCAAAGAAACAGCAATCCCATTTAATAGCCCAGCTAAAGTAGCGACTCCAATACCCACTAAGACAGAAATCCATATATTAATTCCCATTCTTCCACCAAGGACTCCTATTGTCATTGCACTTAAACTTAAAATAGAACCGATGGATAAATCAATACCTCCCTTACCAGAGATTATAATTAAAGTTTCTGCTAAAGCTAACAATCCGATTTCTACACCATACTTTGTCAAGTTGACAATATTGTAATAATTAAAAAAATCTCGTGTAAATATAGAAAAATAAAGAAAAATTACAATAAATATAAATAGTAAAATAATATTTCTGTTCTTCAAAGATTCTGTCAGAATATTCTTTTTCATTCACTTTCACCTCTATTGCTTATAATGTCTGTTATTACTGACACCAATATAAGTACTCCTAAAATCAGATTTTCGAGCAAAGCTGGAACATTTAACATAACCAAGCCGTTGCTGATAACTCCTATCAACGTCGCACCTAAAAAACTTCCTATTATTGTACCTTTACCTCCAGTAACACTTGTCCCTCCGAGCACAACGGCAGCAATTACTTGAAGTTCATATCCTGTACCAATATTGGCCTGAACTATGCCAGTTCTTCCAACAACGATGAAAGACGAAAGTGCGTACATTAATCCTGCAATAGTGTAAACAAACAGTAAAACTTTTGATTGATTTACACCAGATATTCTCAAGAATTCTGGATTGTTTCCAAAAGCATATATATATCTTCCAAAAGGTCTTGAACACATAAAATAAGAAAAAATTATTATAAGTATTCCCATTAATATTATTGCAAGAGGTATATTTCCTAAAGAAGCCGACCCAAAAACTAAAGCCTTGTTAGGTATTCCTAAAACCCATCTTCCACCAGATATCGCAAAAATTAATGTTCTCCAAAAACTCATAGTACCTAATGTCACTATTATAGGAGAAATATTTATTTTAGATATTAGCAAACCATTTAATAACCCCAACAAAATCCCTACCCCAGCGCTTACAATAAAAGCAAAAAAAGGATTAAAACCGGAAGTAGCTAACTTTGCCAGAGTTAAACCTGTAATTCCAAAGATCGAACCAGCAGAAACATCAATTCCTCCTGTTATTATGATCATTGTCATTCCAATAGCACTTATTGCTATACTTGAAACTTGCATGAAGATATTTCTTATATTTTGAATGTTAATAAACCTTGGAGAATATAGTGTTATAAATAAAGACAAAAGTAAAATAATGCATATAATAATAAATTCTCGACTTTTAAATAGATTTTTTGCTTGCACGAATATCACCTCTGACCTACAAGATTTTCGCCTATAACTGCTCTCATCAAATTTTCCTCGGTAATTTCATGACCTTCAAATTCCCCCGTTATCACACCTTCATGCATTACAATCACTCTATCACTTAATTTTAATATTTCTGGCAATTCTGAAGAAATTATTATAACTGGGAGTCCTTGAGATGACAATTCAAATATCAGTTCGTGAATTTCCGATTTTATACCAACATCAACTCCCCGGGTAGGCTCATCTAAAATAAGTATTTTTGGTTCAACTGCTAACCACTTTGAAATTAGAACTTTTTGCTGATTCCCACCACTTAAATTTTTTACTTTCGTATAAACTGAAGGAGCTTTTATTTTTAATAACTCTATGTATTTTTTAGCTAATTGAGTACTCTTCTCAATATCTACTACTCCAAAACTTTTCTTAAATTTATCAAGAATACTTATTGTAATATTATCTAAAATGGCAAAGTTTTGAAACAAACCTTGAGATCCTCTGTCTTCTGGAAGATAAGCTATACCCAAATTTATAGCTTCTACAGGAGAATTAACTCTTATCTTTTGACCATTAAAGAACATTTCTCCATCATCGGGAAAAATAAGTCCAAAAATAGACTGCATTAATTCACTTCTTCCTGCCCCTACCAGTCCGGAGAATCCTAATATCTCTCCTTCCTTGACATTAAAAGATATATTGTGAAACATTTTTTTCTTGCTGAAATTTTTAATTTCTAAAACTATTTTACCCATCTTTTTTTCTTTCTTATTTTTTTCCGTTAAATGTTTACCTGCCATTAAGTCAATAATCTGTCCTTTGGTAATTTCTTTTTTCAAAAAAGTTCCTTTAACTTCCCCATCTCTCATTATTGTTATTCTATCTGCTATTTTCTCAAGTTCTTCCAACCTATGACTTATATAAATAACCCCTATTCCTTGTTTTTTTAAATCTTCTATTATCTTGAAAAGTCTTAAAGTTTCTTGTTCGGTTAGTATAGCGGTAGGTTCATCAAAAATAACAATTTTTGCAGTAAAAAGAAGGGCTTTTGCAATTAATACTAATTGTTGAAAAGCAGTTGATAAAGTACCCATTTCTATGTTAGAAATATCTTCTTCAACACCCAAACGGTGAAGTAACTCTTTAGCTTTTTTCTTCTCTGCTTTCCAATCAATAGCTCCATTAGCTTTTTTTATTTCTTTTCCAAGAAATATATTTTCTACTACACTCAATTTCGGATATATCATTGGTTCTTGATATACTGCAATTATTCCATTTTCTATTCCATCTTTTGGAGAATTTAAAGCAATTTCTCTTCCTTCTAACTTTATAATTCCCGAATCCATTTTTGTTGCGCCAGTCAGACATTTTATAAGTGTAGATTTACCGGCACCATTCTCTCCAACAAGAGCATGACATTCTCCTTTTTCTAAAGAAAAATCAACGCCTTTAAGAGCCTTTACTCCTCCATAACTTTTTTTAACATTTTTCATTTCTAATAAGCTCAAATCGATCTCTCCTTTTTTTAATTTAAGAGGGAGCCTTAGCTCCCTCTTGTCAACTTAAAAGTCATAATTGTCTATGTTTTCTGGAGTAAAAACTAAAGGAGGTCCTAAGACTAATTCTTTATTTTCTGGATAATATATAGGTTTAGTTGAAATACCAGGAACTTCTATTGGTTCATGCGCAGGTAAGGTATTACCATCTAACAAATATTTTGCTACCCATACAGTTAAATAGCCTAACTCCACCGGATCCCAAAGAATAAACTCTGGTACTATTCCTTCTTTCATGTAATTTTTCATCATGCTTGGTGTGGTTATTCCCGTAGCATATACTTTACCAACTTTTCCTGCTACTTTAATAGCTTGAGCTAAACCAGGACCTGAAGTTGAATTCATTCCAACTAATACTTTGACATCTGGAAAAGCCTGCATTATACTTAAACCTACATCCATCGCTTTTTGAACATCTTCACCTGCATATCTTATAGTTACTAATTCTATATCAGGATATTCTGTTAATCGTTGTTGTAAATACATTATCCAGGTGTTGAGATTCCATGCGGTAGGTCCGCCAGAGACTATTGCAAATTTTCCTTTTCCTCCTAAAATGTTTGCAACCGTATCCATCATTTGATATCCGATTTCTTGAGCTCTTGCCTGATTAACAAATAAATCTCTCGCATCTGGGTTAGCATCTGTATCGCTTGTCATAGTAAGAATTCCACTTCCCATAGCTTTTTTCAAAACCGATGATATTGCGGCTGGATCATTTGGAGCTACAGCTATTGCATCTACTTTTCTGGTAATAAAATTATCAACCATTTGTATTTGTTCTGCTACGTTATCAGTTGTAGGGCCACTGTAAATAAAATTTACTCCTAAATCTTTTGCAGCTTTTTTCCCTCCTTCTTCCATAGCATTAAAGTACGGTATACCCACTAGTTTTGGAATAAATACTATATCGTACTGGGCTAACAAAAAAGAAGCTATAACCACAAATAATAAAATACTTGTTACCTTTTTCATATACCTACACCTCCTATTTTGAAGTAAAAGCTTATTAAATTCTTTCTTTAATTATTCGCTTATATTCTTCTCTTTGCAGAAGATTATTTATCGGGTCTTCAGGTAATCCTTTTTCTTTTCTCAACTCCCTTAGAATTCCTCTTACATCTGTTTCGTAAGCTGATTTTAGGATTTCTTCCGCTTTTATTACATCCTGTTCATCTTGGGCTTGTCTTAATTGTTCATAATCTACTACTAAAGATTTTGCATATGTTATTTGAAGATTATTTAGTGACTGTACTACTGCCGGGATTTTTGGTTTTATGTTATGACTTTGGTCTAACACCAAACTAATTTCTTGATTTTCTAAAGATAGATCAAAATATTTGTTTAACTCAACAAAGATTAAAAACAATTCGTATGGATTAAGAGAGCCTACTGTTAAATCATCATCAGCATATTTCCTGGAATTGAAATGGAATCCACCTAATTTCCTTTTGAAAGACATTAATGAAACAATATATTCTATGTTTGTTCCTTGTGGATGATGCCCTAAATCTACTAAGACTTTGACTTTTTCTTCTAATGCTTTAGACAACATATAAGAAGTTCCCCAATCACATAGAAGAGTTGAATAAAATGCAGGCTCAAAAAATTTATATTCAAGAAGCATTGTCATATCATTATCTAATTCATTGGTAATTTGTTTTAAAGAGTTTTCAAGTAATTCAAAAGAATGCTTAAAATCTATTTGTCCAGGATAATTAGAACCATCTGGTATCCACATAGATAATACTTTTGAATCTGTCTGTCTCATAATTTCTATACATTCAAAAGTTTGCTCTATTGCTTTTCTTCTTATTTTTATATTTGAGTTACTTAAAGAACCATATAGATAATCTTCATCTTCAAAATAGTTAGGATTCACTGCTCCTATTTTTAAACCTTTATTTTCTGTATACTCTTTTAAAGCTTTATAATCGTCAACTTTATCCCAAGGAATGTGAATAGCTACAGCAGATACAGCATCAGTTACTTTATTTACTAAGGCCGCATCGTCCATCTTTTCATATACATCTCGTGCTTCCCCGAGAATATGAAAAGCATGAAACCTTGTTCCTGATCTTCCAAAGCCCCAAGAGGGAACTTCAACCTTAAAATTTTTAACTTTTTCTTTTATTTGCTCTAAATTCATAAAGTATTCCTCCTAATTTTTCTTATTTTATACACTTTAGAAAGTTCAAAACTTAAGTTTCGTCAATATTTTAGTCCTAAATTTATTCAAAAATACCTCCTAAATTCTAATTCTCACTAATTCTTAATTTCTGTGCCTTTTTCGGTACTTGTACCGAGAGAGGGAAGGGGAAGAGGGCTCCGCCCTGAACCCATTTTAAATTCAAATGCTTATTTTTAAAAACACTTCACTTCTAAAGTCCCTATTTCTTATTAACAAACTCTTTAAACGCTTTTATTTTATCTACAGGTATTTCAGTTAGATTTCCATACAACTTTGAGATAAAAGAAACTTGTGCAAGAAACTCTAATGTTTCCAATTTTACGTAAGCATCTTTCATATCTTTACCAGCAACTGTAACACCATGATTCTGAAGTACAAAGACTTTCGAACCTCTTTCTAAACCTTCTTCAAATGCGTCGGCAAATTCTTGTGTTCCTGGCATTTTATATTCAATATACGTTATCGGATCTAATACAAGCGCTGATTCTGGTAGAGCATTAATTGGCAATTTTTCAAAAGTAATTGCAAATGATGTTGAAAATATTGGATGAGCATGAATAACTGCAGTCACATCTGATGCTTTCTCATATATTTTTAAATGCATTCTTCTTTCTGAAGAAGGATCTTTTTCCCCTTCTATTTTGTTTCCATCTTTGTCTATGGTAATAATGTCTTTTTCGGTTAAAAAATGTTTTATTGTAGATGTCGGAGTTATATATATTTTTTCACCGTCTTTGATACTCATATTTCCCCCTGTTCCATCTGTTAATTTCCTATCCCATACTAATTTTGCAAATTCTGCTACTTCGTTTTTTAAAAGATTTGATTGCATTTAAAAGCCTCCTATATTTATTTTTTTTTACTTACTTTAAAAATTTTAAAACTTAAGTTTTGTCAATATTTTAGTTTTAAATTTTTTCAAAAATATCTCCATAGCTCTAATCTTCACTAATTCTTAATTCTTTTAACTTTTTCGGTACTTGTACCGAGGGTGGGGAAGAGGGCTCCGCCCTGAACCCATTTTAAATTCAAATGCTTATTTTCTGAAAATTCTCATTTATAAAGTTCTTATCTAATCCTTTCCTTGCAAAATATGAGTTTCTTTAACTTTTTCGGTACTTGTACCGAGGGTGGGGAAGAGGGCTCCGCCCTGAACCCATTTTAAATTCAAATGCTTATTTTCTGAAAATTTTCATTTATAAAGTTCTTATCTAATTCCTTCTTTGCAAAATATGAGTTCCTTTAACTTTTTCGGTACTTGTACCGAGAGAGGGAAGGGGCTCCGCCCTGAACCCATTTTAAATTCAAATGCTTATTTTTAAAAATGCTTCATTTCTAAAGTCCCCGTTATTTTTGCAACATATGATCATATTATGATAAAATTATGATATAATTTCAATATAGTATATATTATTTTTGATAATATTCAAAACACAGATAATCAAAGATAATTGAAGATTTTTTAATTTATTTGTCCATATTCTTCCATAATTTAATTTTTCACACATTTTTGGGATTTTTTGAAGTTTATTCTAATTTTTTGTATAATTGAAAAGAATATTAAGAATTGAGGAGTGAAAATAATGAATAAAATTATTAGACAGGATAAAATTTTAGAAATCTTAGATAAACAAAATTCGGTTAATCTCGAAGATTTATCAGAAGAATTAAACGTATCTATGGTTACCTTAAGAAGAGATATAGCAGAATTAACGGAAAAAGGTTTAATAGAAAAGTTTTACGGAGGTATTAGAAAAAAGAATCAATTTTCAGAAGCTCAATTTTTTGAAAGAGTAAAAATCAATCAAAGGAAAAAAGAAAAGATAGCAGATTTAGCTTTAAATTTTATAAGTAAAGGTGACACGATATATTTGGACGCAAGTAGCACTTGCTATGTTCTGGCAAAGAAACTTATTGAAAAAGTTGACTTTTTAAATGTTGTTACAAATAATTTATATACAGCCATAGTTCTTTCAAAAAATATCACTTACAATATTACAGTTGTTGGAGGTACCTTAGATAATAAAAATTGTGTTATAGTCGGAGTTTATCCTGAAAATATGATGAAAGAAATAAGGGTCGAAAAAGCATTTTTCTCATGTAGCGCCTTTTCTATTGAAGAAGGTGCTTTTGAAAATCTCCCGCAAAGTGGGACGATAAAAAATATTGTTGCTAAAAATACTAATCAAATATATTTGTTAGTCGATAGTTCTAAAATAGGGAAAAAATCTATTATGAAAACTCTTGAACCTCATGAAATAAATAAGTTTATATCTGATGAATATAATGAAGAATTATATAAAATTTTCAAAAAAGATTTTATATATTAAAAGGGGCTAAAAAGCCCCTTTATAATCATTTTTTATTGTAATGTTTTCTCATTTCTTCATTTTCTGGTAAAGCAAGTATTTCGTCTACAACTTTTACAACTTGATCATAAGATTTTGTCCTTGGATCTCTTATTAAGAACTCTTCTAAAACTCTTCTATCTCCAGTTAAAAAAGCTTCTAAAGCCCATTCCATTCTCATAATTCTTGGGATTAAATACATTTTCTTTATTCTTTCAGGTACTTGAGGATCCAATTTGTAATGATGTATTCCATTTTTATCTGCATAAACGGGTATTTCTACTGCCACATCATCAGCAATTCCTGGAATTGTACCTTTATTAGGCAAATTCAATACCAAATCTACTTTTTCATTATTCAACAAAGCATTTGCTAACAAAATGTGTTGTTCTCCACTTTTTCTTTCTGGATCCAATATTTTGTAGATTTCATCTGCAAATTCTTCTTTTACCTCATTTTTAGCAAAAGAAATTATTTGTTGATGAGTTTCTTTAGATAACAATTTTGCTTTTGGATTATCTTGAAAATATTTTGCGACTTTTTGCATTGTCAAAGCTATTTCTGCTTGCCTATCTTGATACCAATTCCAACCTATTTCCGAATCAACTCCACCCCAAGGTTCACCAAACCATTTTTTCTTCGTTTCTAAGTCATAATGGTATTTCCAACTTCCATTCCTAACGGTATCTCCTATAGGCATTTTCCCATAGAATTCATACATATCTTTTGCAACAGGCGCTAACTGGTCATCAAAAGGATTAGTTGGTTTAAAATTTATCAACTCTTTTTCAAACCATTCTTCAATAAGCGGATAAGCATCTTTTCCTTGGTATAAGAACTTGGTAAGCCATATCCCATGATTAACTCCGGCAACTTGCCATTCAACTTTATCTTTTTCTAAACCAAGTGCTTCAATGATTTGATCTACTCCATGATGACCATGACAAATACCGACCATATTAATTGGAATATTTCTTGTAATTAAATTAGTTATCTCAAAAACAGGGTTGGCAGCTTGTAAAAGCCAAGCTTTTGGAGAAAATTTTTCGATAGTTTTAGCAACATCCCACATGAATTTTAATTGATTATAGTTCGATATAGTATAATAATCAGAAACCATATTAAATTCCTGCGAGTCTATTCCCCTATAATATCCATATTTTTCAGAAATTTGCCTTACCTTTTCAAAATAACTATGACCACCTACCAAAGCAGTATTAACTACAAAGTGTGAATCTTTTATAGATTCTTCTACATTAATTGTAGTTTCAAATTTTATATCAGCACCTAATTCTTCGGCATACTTTTTTGCAAGCATATAAACGGCGTTCAATCTATCTTTGTCTATGTCCATTAATGATACCAAACTCCCTGATAAACCTTTAGTTTTACAAATATCTCCTACTAATCTTAATGAAAATGCTGCACTTCCTGCACCTATAATACTTAGTTTTACAGCTGTCATATTCTTTTGAAACCTCCTTGTGTTGTTTTATTTTCTTACCATCTTCAGAAATTATAAAATTCATATTTTATCGGTATTTTAGCATTTAACTTTTTATAAAATACCATTCATACTTCTAATTTTGGGCTATTCTCTATTTCTTTAACTTCTTCGCTTGTATCGAGAGAGGTGGGAGAAGGCTCCGCCCTGAACTCAACTTTAAATCCAAAACATCATTTTTCAAAAATTTTTATTTCTAAAGTGCTTTATTTTTACTATGCTGATTCTCTGATCACTAACCGTGGCGGTAAAAAAATTTGTTCTAATTTACTTTCATTTTCTGAACTTTTATCTTCTATTTTTTTTATCAGAATATCTGTACATTTGGAACCAATTTCCATTGTTGGTTGAGCAACACTTGTTAATGGCGGATTTGTTAGATTACATAGAAGGGTGTTATCAAATCCAATTACTGCAACTTCCTTAGGAACCTGAATATTATGTCTTTGAAGATTGTTTAAGATTCTTGTAGCAAATATATCGTTTGTTGTATATATAGCACTAATTTTATGGTTCTCGATTTTTTTTATTACTTCATTAGCATCTTCTTCGGAAAATTCATGCATCTGTTTTGGCTCCATTAAATGGTTCCTTTGATCAAATTTTAAGCCATTATATAAAATTTCTTTATAAAACCCTGTGAACTTTTTATCTTTCCAATAACCTATGTAACCTATATTTATGTGTCCTTTATTTATCAAATATTTTGCAACTATCTTCCCAGCCAAGTAATGATCTACAGAAACAAAATCAAAGTCTTTTAGATCCTGTGCACATATTACAACAGGTAAAGTTTTTTTGATCTTTTCTATATGTTCAACGTTTGATAAATCAGTGGGATTTATGATCAATCCATCTACTCTTCTACTTAACAACATTTCTACTTGTTCTTTCTCTCTTTGTAAATTTCCGTTGGTTGTAGATAATACTATATTATATTTATATCTATTGGCTTCTTCTTCAATAGCTTCTAATATTTCTGGAAAGTAAGGATTTGATATTTCAGGAAGTATTATACCTATTAAGAAACTTTTATTGCTTACTAAACTTTGAGCAACTCTGTTTGGTTTATAATTATATCTTTTTATATACTCTAAAACCTTTTTTCTTATTTCAGGATCAACATTCGGATTATTATTAATAACTCTTGAAACTGTGGATTGAGAAACTCCGGCTATTTTAGCTATTTCTTTCATTGTTTTCATAAAGAAAAACCTTCTTTCTTTTAACTTCAGTTTTTAATGAATTCGTTTTATCCAATTATTAGTTATAATTATTATTATTAATTAATGAATACGTATTCTTATTATAATCTTTAACTTTATTTTCTGCAAGTCTGATTAAAGTTAGTTAAAGATAATTAAGAGACATTAAAGTTGATTATAAACCTATTGCTCAATCTTTAATAGATTCCCTTTTATTTTTAAAAAAAGAGGGGCTTACAAGCCCCTTCGCATTTTGCCTTATTATTTAATCATTCTATGTTTCAAATAACATTGCTCTCTAAAAGCAGCGATTTCAGCTTCAAGATTTGTATTAGCTGAATCTCCAAAAAATGCATGAATCATAGGAATAACGATTGATGGATTTTCTTTTGAAACCTTTCCTGCTATAGCATCCATCTTTGCCATAGCAACACCCTCCTGCATGCAAGTAAATGGTCCTACATGGAATATACCTGATACTTGTTGTCTTTCGTTAGTCAGTTCTCCATTTAAAAATTTAAGGAATATACCGATAACCAAAGGAGACTCACCTATTATATCTCCATGGTATTTTCTGCTTTTTTGCATATCTTCAATAATTTTTTGAGGTTTGGGTAAAACATCGTGATCTTTTCTATAATCCCCAAAAATTCTCTTAAAACGCCAATCAGTGAATGCCATATATTTATCAACAAAGTTGAATAAAAAATTTGGGTTTCGCCTTTCGTTAATGTATATTACATATTCTAACCATTCTACAATGGTTCCTCTTATGATTTCTAATCTCTCTTCTTCGATCTTTTGGATAACATAATCCGTATAAGGATCATGTTGTCTGGAATAAATTTCACCAATATATAATACCAAAGGTAAAGAATGTTCCTTTGCATTTGGTGCTAAATTAGAAAAAGTTTCTATAGCATTTCTTACCCATTGCTTCAGATGTTTTATCGATCCTCCTTGATTTATCAACAATTCTTGTAAATCTTTCCAAAGGTTTTGGGTTGTTTCATCAAATTTTGTAAAATCGTCGCAATAAGGCCTAAATCTTCTTATTAAATCATCTGTTAAATCTGCTATTTTAATAGCCCTAAAAACATTGATAAGTACATCTGCTTTCTGATACAATGTTTTGAATTGTTCCGGAGCTTCTATTTGAAGGTATCCAGTATCCACAGATGGACTTATAATAGGAATATTATCCATCCCTTCTTTATGCAAAAATATTTTCAACACTTCTCCATACTTCCCAAATCTACATGGTCCAGAAGTTGTTGGCAAAAATATAACTATATTATCGTTTATCCATTTTTTACCTTTTTCTTTAGCTATTTCTTCTAAAGTTGCCATAGCATCTCCAACTACCCCTCGCAATGGAAAGCAAACTTCAGTGGTTATAAACCTGTCTGCAGCTTCTTTAGTTTTTACTGTTGCTGTTGGTAAAACTCTTGCCTCTATTCCACAATGTTTTAAGATAGCTTTACCTAAATTACTGGCCTCTCCCATATATGGTATAAGCCATAATCTTTGACCTAATTTCAACTTATCTTTTTGACCATTTGGGAACAAAACAAAATCTTTTAATTGTAAATCAGTCCTTGGAGTACTTTTTCTAACAACACGTTCATGGGCTTCAGCTCTTGTAACAAAAGGAGCGTTGTTAGTTTGGGCATCGGTCACCAAATGTAAAAACGGCTTATCGGAACGCTTAAATATTTCATCTTCATGGTAAAATTTTACAGAATCTGGTCCACATGCAAAATTCATTTGCCTTATTGGAAATAATTTAGGATGTCTTGCAGTAAATATTGATGCTTGTAGAATATGTGCATTTTGATACCAATACTCGTTGTAAGAAAGTTCGTCGATAGGAATATCTATATAATATTTTTCCAAGAACGTTTGAGGGATATAGTTCATGCCTCTTTGCTTAGTGAACATAGAACCAGATTGTGAAGAAGCTTGTGGATCAAGAATAACATAATCTCTGCCTAAGCCAATATATCCTTCTTCTCCTGATTTTTCTATTTTTTTTAAAAATCTTTCACCTTGAACATTTAAGTCTTCCTTAAATAATTTAACTTTTTCATCAGCATACTCTATAGCTTTCAATATGTCTTCTTGAGTAATTGAATAACCAATTCTTTTAAGTTCTTCATATATAGCCTTGGCAGATCGCCCTTTATCTTTCCAGTATAAAACCGGTAAAATTTCTCTTTTAGGTTCAAGATCTAAAATGTCTTGTAACAAATAGCCTTCTGCTTCTGTATATATGCAGAACTTTCTCATAGGTTTTTTATCTCTAACCTCTTCTATAACAGAAGGGTTAAAAAGATATTTTATTCGGTGATCTTTAGATAACAAATCTGCATGTCCTACAACAAGTTTCATTGCAATACAAAATTCCGTTGGAGATATATTTATTCCCCTTTGAGCAATTTCTTCATCTGAAACAGGAGAAAGTACGGGCAAAAATCCCAATTTGTTAAATAATGCTGCTGACCAAATGCCTATATCTCCTAAAGTCACACCGCACCTATGAATACCCACGGTTATTTTGTCGTTATTTTCTAACTTATCGAGATCTTGATATCTTATTCCTTCAAAATGCTTTTCAAAAAGTCGATGATATATCTCAACATAATCTATTTTTATTTTTCCTACTCCTTCACTGTTCCCACGCGGACAAAAACCACCTGTTATAACTTTTTCGCCAGCTATATTGAAAATCTTCAACTTACAATCTCTTGTTTTACATGATAATTTACCAAAATAATCGGAACATAACGTTTCTTCTTTTTCAAATTCCATATCTACTACTTCAAAACCTCTAAAAGCAGATCTCACTTCTTTTTCTTCTTTTTTCAGTTCCAATATCTCTTCTCTTAAGAAAAGCCCTGCACCCCAAGCACCGAACAGTTCTCTATGAGGATAAGCATATATATCTTTTTCAGTAACCTGAGCCATAGCTGCTAAAAAAGCTTTCCCCAAAGCTGGTCCCCCTTGACAAGAACACTTATTTTGAACATGTTGTGGACCACCTACAAATTTATTGAAATAACTTGAAGCTGTTGACCTTACAATTGCTGCAGCTATCTCTTCTTTGGTAAATCCTTCAGATATTAATCTATTTTCTTCCATTTCCATGAATACGCCACAAGTAGAATCTATTATAGGGACTTTTTCTGCTTTTAAAGCAGCTTCTTGTAATGTTGATTTTACATCTAAATCTAATATTTGAGCCATATTTTCTAAAGTTTGTCCTGCACCAGCTTGACAAGAGTAATTCATTCTTGCTTCCTTTATCTGATTGGTAGCCTTTTTTTCGTTTAGTTTAAAAGAAGTGAACTTCATATCTTGGCCACCAATTTCAAAAATCGTATCAATCTCTTCATCGTGAAACTTTATCCCTTTTGCATGGCAAGTAACCTCATCTACTGCCCCATCCAAAACTAAGTATCCTTCTTCTTCGAGAGTTTTCTTTTTAGCGTCACTTATTAAAATTCTCTCGTAAAGCTTTCTTGCAGATCCTGTAGTACAAACACCTACAACATTATAATATTTGGATTTTTTTGAAAGGTGTCTGAATACTTCTTTTAATGCACCTTCAGGATCACCATGAGTACTTATGTATATTTTATCTAAAAGTGCGCCTGTTTCTAAATCTACCACAGCTGCTTTTGTTGTAGTAGAACCTCCATCGACGCCGATTGTAACATCTTTTATTTCATTTGAAGAAATCTCTTGTATTTCCTCTTGAAAATCGTGTACTTTATCTATAAAATAATACAAGGGCTGGGCAAACGGGCGTTTAGTTTTAGTAAAATTAGATATTTCGGATAACCTTTCAAAATCTATAACAAATTCATTTTTCTTTTCTAAAGCCTCTAAAGCGATTCCTATTGCTGCAACTGCTGTATGATGTTTTGGGCGTTTAACTTTTAAACCACTTAAATTAGCAAAATTATTTAGTATGTAATCACTCGAAAAAACTCCTCCTGTAGCAATCGCAATTTTGGAAGAATCTAATTCTCTTGCTCCTACAACATCGTTTTTGTAATTTCTTGCCACAGTAGAATATAATTTTGACACTAAGAAAGGCCTTTGAGCTCCTTCGTTTTGCTCGTGTATTAAGTCTGATTGAATCACTATCCCACATCGAGCATTAAATCCTTGAACGTCTTTATAACTTTTTACCTCTTTTTCAGCTTGTAAGTAAATATTGTTCATAAGCTGCATTTTTTCTTGATGATCATTAATTTTGAAAAAAACTGAATCATTTTTTAAATATAATCTCTTTAATTGCTTTTCTATTAATATTCCGGAACCACCACCGCATTTACTATTAGCTGATAACTCTAAAAGATTTACTTCTTCATTTAAATGACTTAAACGGAAAAAGTAGGAATCTTTAGCACCTATGTGAAACACGTATGAAACGTCCGATTCAAGAAAAGACGCCCCTTTTGGAATCGTTACGCTTTCATAATCAAATAAAATTTCTGGAAAAACTTTGTTAAAATATTGGGCACCTATTCCTGTAAAAGATGTTGAAACTATATTTCCTTGAATGGTTGATTTTATAGATTCCCAAATCTCTGGTAACCTTTTTAAGGGAATTCCAAAATGAAAAATTTTTTCTTTTACAAATTTCAGGTTTCCTTTTTCATCAATTACCGCAACATGAATACTCGAAGAACCAATATCAAAACCTACGTAATACATTTCATTTTTTTCCTCCTTACATAAAAAATCGTACTCACTTTAGAAATTCTAAACTTCACATTTTATAAATATTTCAGCGGTTAACTTTTTACAAAATACCTCCTCAGTTCTAATCTTTACTAATTCCTAATTTCTTTAGTTTTTCGGTACTTGTATCGAAGGAAGGGGAGAGGGCTCCGCCCTGGACCCATTTTAAAATCAAAAACTTATTTTCTGAAAATCTCCATTTCTAAAGTTTCTATAAAAAATCGTAGCAATTTTGTCAGTTTATTTCTTTCAAGAAAGTACCATTAATCCATTTACAAAATCTTATTTTCTGAAATTTCTTATTTCTAAAGTGTTTAATTAATTCTTTCTAATTTAATGATACATTTTTTTATAAAATTTTCAAACTTTTGTCATTTTTTTAAAAATTATTATTTATATACTACTTCATTTTAAACTAAAAATAAGTTATTAAACTAAAATTGATTAATATATCTCTTTAGTTCCCAATCAGTTACTGCTATCCTAAAATCTTCAATTTCTTTCTCTTTTAATTCTATAAACTTAGAAAAAATATGAGCCCCTAAAACTTCTTCTATAAGTTTGTCATTTTTAAATACTTCCAATGACTCTTGGAGCGACCCGGGTAGAAATCTTATATTCTTTTCGCTTTTTTCCTTTCGATCCATTTCATATATGTTCCCATCAACAGGCTGAGGAGGTTCTATCTTATTTTGTATTCCTTCTAAACCGGCTGCAAAAATACTTGCTAAAAGAAAATAAGGATTCGCAGTTGGATCAGGAGACCTCAGTTCTAACCTTGTTCCATTCTCCCTTGCCATAGGTATTCTAATTAATGCACTCCTATTTGCAACTGACCAGGCTACATTTACAGGGGCTTCGTAACCAGGAATTAATCTTTTGTAAGAGTTAATAGTTGGATTAGCTATCGCAGTTATGGCATCAATATGATTAAAAAGTCCTCCGATAAACCATCTTAATTCTTCACTCAATTTATAAGGCTTATTTGGATCATAAAAGATATTTTTACCATCCTTAAAAATACTTATATGTGTATGCATTCCAGAACCATTCATACCAAAAAAAGGTTTTGGCATAAATGTTGCCCATAATCCATTTAACAAAGCTATTGTTCTTACAACCAATTTGAAGGTTTGTATATTATCTGCCGTCTTTAAAGCATTGTCATACCTAAAATCTATTTCATGTTGTGAATTAGCAACTTCATGATGTGCTGCTTCAACCCTTATTCCCATACTTTGTAAAGTTTCTACCATATTTTTTCTTACCCTTTCTCCCAAATCTATTGGAAGTAAATCAAAATATCCGCCTCTGTCTAAAGTCATTAACAAGGGTTCACGCGTTTTTTCATCTCTTGGCAATATGAAAAATTCGGGTTCAGGACCTGCACAAGGTGTATAACCAAACTGTTTCATTTCGTTCATAACTTTTTTCAGCACATACCTTGGATCACCTTCAAAATGTTTATTAGAAGAAGTATATATATCACAGATAAACCTTCCCACTTTTTCCCTTTCAACTGTCCATGGTAAGACCGTAAAAGTATCTATATCTGGTTTAAGCAACATATCCGATTCGTTTATTCTAACTAATCCTTCAATCGATGAGCCATCAAACATTGTTCCATTATTTAAAGATGATTCCAATTCTGTTGAAGGTATTTCTACATTCTTTAATGCCCCATTAATATCGGTAATTTGAAGCCTTATATATTTTATTCCTTCACTTTCTACATGTTTCAAAAGTTCCTCCTTAGTCATTTTAATACCTCCCCGAAAAAATTTGTTAATACTCACTTTGAAATTATAAAATTCATATTTTATAAATATTCTAGTATTTAACTTTTTAAAAAATACCTCTACAATTCTAATTTTGAGCTATTTTTCACCCCCCTTTCTAAAGCGTCTATAAGAAAGAAAAATATTTCATTATTGCTGATTACATGTAAATACCATGGTTTATTATCAATTAATTGTGATTATACAACAAAAAACACAAGTTTCAAAATTTTAAATTTATAAAAATATATAATAAAACTCTTAAATACATTCCTGTATATCAAAAAAGGGCTGAATCCAGCCCTTGTATTTTCGATTATTAATTATTTAATTTCTTACTTTTATAATTTACTTATAATTGTTCCATAATTTCCTTTGTACTTTTATATAACTGCTTGTATATATTGAAATATTTATCGTAAATTTGTTTGTTTGAACTATTAGGTAAAACATCTTCTTTAAATTGAACCCATTTTTTAATGCTTTCAGGTTTTTCAAAGATTTTAGTTGCTAACCCAACTAAAAAGGCATCCCCCAAAGGGGCTTCTACTGATTGTTTTGCTCTTTTCATATTATACCCCGTTACATCCGCAAAAATTTGTGTCCATATATCACTTTTTGCAACTCCACCTACAAGATAACATTCATCATTCAACTTCATTCCAGTTTTTTCGGCTTCTTCTATGTTATGCCTTAAAGAATAAGCTACCGCTTCCATAAACGCTTTATAAATATGCTTTTTTTTGTGATATAAACTTAAGCCAACTATAGTTCCTTTAGCATGGGAATCCCATATTGGAGACCTTTCTCCCATAAAATATGGAAGAACGATTAATCCTTCACTACTCGCTGGTATATCTTTAACTTGCAATTCGAGAAGTGTGTACGCTGAGATCCCAGTTTTATCTTCGATTTCTTTCTCATAACTACCAAATTCATCTCTGAACCATCTAACTATAGCTCCAGATGTAGCTCCACCACCAAAAGTATATATCTTTTCCAAATCATCTACAACATATGGATAGCTAACTAATTCCGGCGTGAGGTACTTTCCATCGTGGATATTCCCCCAACAAGTGGAAGTTCCGATCATAGCAACATGTTCTCCTTCAAAAACTGATCCAGCACTCAACTGTGCGACTGGAGCATCAATTCCCCCTGCTATTATAGGCGTACCTTCTAAGAGACCTGTTTCTTGTGCATATTTTCTAGATATTTTACCTACAATATCTGATGATTTAACAATGTTTTCTGGCAATTTATCTATATCTATCCCCAAAATTTTACACATTTCCTTTGACCAATACTTTTTATGAATATCAAAAATACCTCCGATATTTCCAGCAGAAGAGTAATCTATAGCGTTAACACCTGTTAATTTGTATATTACATAGTCTTTAGGTGTTACAAATTTATACGTTTTTTCCCAAATATCTGACTCATTATTTTTTAGCCACATCATTTTAGTAAAACCAAAATAACTATCCACATAATTCCCAGTTATTCCAAATATAGTTTCCTTAGGAACATTCTTTTTAACCCAATCTGTTTCATTTGTCGCCCTTCTATCCATCCAAATCAGGCACGGTCTTAATGGCTTAAATTCCTTGTCAACAGGGATACCAGATCCTCCATATAGTCCACTTATTGCAACTCCTGCTATATCTTTGGGTAGAATTTGAGATTTTTCTAAAACTTTTTTAAGTGTATCTATTACTGCATTAAACCATACATCAGGCCATTGCTCTGCCCAATTGGGTTGTGGAGTTAATACAGAATACTCTTTTAAAGATTCTACAATTACTACCCCATTTTCATCGGTAATCACTGCTTTAGTGCTTTGAGTTCCTATATCTATCCCAATTAAATACATATTTACCGCTCCTATGTATTAAATTTTGATTATTGCATAGGCAATTTTTTGCCTTTCATACGTATATGCAGTCATTATTTTTGTTTCATCAATTATCTGGAACCATGGATAAGAGTATTCTTTATCTTTACTTTCTTCTAAAATTATTTCTTCATTCCAAGTGTTTCCCTCATCGCTTGAAACAAATATAGAAAGCTTTTCCCTTTTTCCCCAAAAACTTTCTTCAATATTAGATAATTTTCTTGGATCAGTAGTAAGATTTTCTTTATTAAGACCAATCGGATTACAACAACAAATCAGAATATTACTTATTTTCTCTAAAGCTATTCTTGAATTAGGATTTGGTATACCTATGGAAACAGGTTCAGTCCATTGACCACTCTCAAAATCATATATAGTTTTATAAACAAAACCATCTCTTGTTCTAAGCAAAGAAAAGATATGTTTATTCAATTCAACCATATCTTGTTGAATGTTACCTTTTTCAGTTCTTATTTCTCCAATCTTTTGCCATTCGTTTGCTAATATGTTGCTTGTAATATAAGGTGTACTTACCCATAATTTTTCGTTGTAAAGTGGAAAAACATATCTTCCATCTTCTAATGGAAGAATTTTCGTTCCAAATAAAAGACTATCTTCATGAGGAGAAAATGCTCTTGATTTGCTCCAAGTAAACCCTTTATCATAAGATTCAATATACCATAATGATGACTCTGTCCAATCTTTTCCTTCCATGGCACAGTAATATAACCTAAGCGTTTCGTCAAAAACAATAGGAATTGTATTGCCAAGCGATCTAAATGGATCATGAATCAATATTTTCGGTTTACTCCACTTATCTTTGATAATGTTATATCTTGAGAAAAAAATATCTACATCTTTTTCTCCTTCCCAAGTACCAGAAAACCAAAAAGCCAATATCTCAGTATTGCTAACTTTACATAAACTAACAGAATGCGAACTAATTTTATTTGGGATATTTTCAAAAATAAAAGATTTGTTTACAATTTCCATTTTTCACCCCTTATTTTATTTCTTCGAACATTTTAATATCCTAATCCAAAATCTGATAATCAATGCCTTTTATCTTACAGAAATTAATAAGTTCATCAACATAATTACCATAAACTCCATGTGTATGGTTACATGGATAATATTCTAAAAATGTTTCCATATCTGTATCTAATTTTGCATAAGCATGAGGCCATTCAATTTGTACTTGTTCACTGAGTCTTTTCTTTTCTTCATCGCTTAATTCTACAAATTCAGCAGGAACTATAGTCATGACATAATGACCAGCTTGCCTTGCTAATCTTGCAAGAGTTACTCTACCAGGTGCTGCAAAATGTTTAACTGCCCCACCACCGGCAGGAAAATAAAAGTCTTCCGGATGTATAATTACGTTCTTTAAATTTTCTTCAGGCTTCATAGATTTTCCAGCAAAATATGTTGCGTGCTGTCCAGAATTTGCTAAATCAAGTAAATTTTCTACCTTAAAGTAATGTCTAACATCCGCGAATAATACTGGAGTCTGAGCTATATGTTTGAATATCTCCATAGTTAATGCTCCATCCATATCGGTTTCGGTTGCAGCAACTATTGGCTCTTTTGGCCCATCAAAATCATAAGGATCGTTTAAAAAGGCTTCTACAATATCCATAGTAGCATAATTGTTTGTCATTTCCGGCTGACCTTTAAATCCTACAAAATCAAGTTCTTCTTCTTTTATTATTTCTAAAGCCGCATAATACAATCCTATTTGCTTTTCTAAAATTTCAGGAGTTAATCTTTTACCATCATACTGTACATTTGATAACTTTTCGAGCCATTCTCTAGCTTTTCTTTTCTTTTCAGCAGGTACTTTTTCAGCTTTTAAAACAAGTGCATATTGATCTATTTGTTCAACATCTATACCAAACTCTTTCATCCATTGGTCTCCATTTGCAGATGCTGTATACATACCCATAGGTCTACCACCAAACATTCCATACCTTTCACCTTTTAACCTGTATGCTGCACTTGCTGCACGAACGAATTTCAGTAATTTTTCTATTACTTTTATGTCTTCAGGTTCTCCCCAAACTCTTTCTGGAAATATTCCTACTTGCTCTAATGCTCCAGCTGCAGCCAAAAGTCCTACCATTCCTGGATATTTAGGATTAATTTGACCATAAGTCAAATAAGGTCCTGGTGCATAGAGTGAAGAGATTACACTTAAATGTGGCCAACACCATATAGAATAATTAAAAATTGTCATCTCGACTTCTGCTTTCATCATTTCTTTACCGGCTTTTTTGGCTTTTGAGGGTTTATTTACTATCTCTGAAGCTCTAACAACTTCAATTTCCCCAGTATTCTCCAAAGCTTTTACTAACCTATCCTCAAATTTTTTGTTCATCTCTAATGTTTCTTCATGAACAAAGTCCCTTCCATCTGAAAATGTGATTATACCAACTTTTCTTTTCTGCATATGATTACCTCCTGTTGTGTTTTCTAAATTCTCAAAGGAACACTATAATCATTACATAATTTTTCTAATCTCAATTTTAAGTCTTTTTCTTCTCTTTCTGAAAGTTGGTTAAATGGAGGCCTTGGCGCTCCGAAGTCAAATCCTCTTATTTTCATTGCTGCTTTAAGAGTCGGAATACTGTATCCCCATCCCACTGCTTCAGAAAATTTTACTAAAATATTTTGTGTTTCCAATGCTTCTTTTATTTGCCCATTATTATATTCTTCTACTAATCTAACAAATAGTTCAGGAAATATTGCAGCTGGCCCTGAAACCGTTCCTTTTGCTCCTGATATTAATGCGTAAATTAATATTCTATCTGCCCCTACCATAACGATTATTTTTTCTGATATATTAACAAAATCAATAATTTTTTCTAAACTACCTGAACTATCTTTTATTCCTCTTATATTTGAATTAGCTGCAAATAATTCCTTCATTGTTTCAATATCAATTTCATTTCTCGCCGAAGAAGGAATGTTATAAACAAATAAATCTATATCACTAAAATCATTCGCTAATTGGTTGTAGAAATTAAATATTTCTTTCTGACTATAATGATTAAAAAAAGGTACAACCACTCCAACAGTATCTATTTCATAATATTTAGCATATTCTATCAATTCTCTTGCTTGAATTAAATTATTAGAACCACAATGAGCTACAATATTAAGCATATCTCCTCCATACTTTTGAACTATTTCAAAGAGCTTCCTTTTTTCTTCCTTTTCTAATAATATTCCCTCTCCTGTTGTACCTCCAATAAATAAACCATTTACTTTTTTTTCTTCAACAAAATTCAAATAATCTTTTATTACTTTTTCGTCAATTTCTCCTTTTTTGTTAAAAGGAGTTAACATTGCCGGAACTATTCCTCCAAGCATTTAAAACACCTCACAAGAATAATTTTATTTGATTTTTATTTAGTTACACCTGACCAACTCATACCTTCTATAATATGTCTCCTCAAAATTATAAAAACAATCATAACTGGTATTGAAGCTAAAAAAGCAGCCGCCATAAGTAATCCATATTCTATGTCATAAGCACCTTGCAACATGTTTAAACCAATTGGTAAAGTATATTTTTCAACTCTTTGTAAAGTTATTAAACTCCAAAAATACTCATTCCAACTAAATATGAACATGTATATAGCTAAGGCAGCAAGTGCAGGACCAGAAACAGGAATGATGATACGAAAAAGAGTATTTACTCTATTACACCCATCTATTCTTGCAGCATCTTCTAACTCACTTGGAATCCCTACAAAAAATTGCCTAAGCAAAAAAACACTAATAGGCATAGCTGTTATCGGTAAAATAACAGAAATAAGCTTATTCAATAAATTTAAATTATTCATTAAAAAGTATAGAGGAACGGCATTTATTTGCCAAGGAATTAACATGCTTGCTAATAAAATAACAAATATTGTATCTCTACCCTTCCACGTTATTCTTGCGAATGAATATGCGGCAAGAATAGCCAAAAAAAGGGAAATTAAAGTTGAAATCCCAGATACCAAAATACTATTTAATAACCATTTAATAAAAGGCCAATTCTGTACAACGGCTTTAATATGTTCCAAAGTAAAATGCTCTGGTATCCATGTTGGTGGAGTTGTAAATATATCTGGTGTCGGTTTAATAGCTGTATTTATCATCCAAAAAACAGGTATAAGCCATAAAATAGCTATTATGATCATGATAACATCAAAAATTCGAATATTTTTCGTTTTCCTCAAAATAATCACTCCTAAAATTATTTACTAACATCCTTTCCTAAGTACCTTAACGCGATTAAAGTAAAAATAAAAATTACCACGAATAAAATAAAGCCGATTGCCGCAGCCCTCCCCATTCTAAAATAAGAAAAAGCTTCTCTATATAATAATAGTGCAAGAACTTCGGAAGATCTTCCCGGACCTCCATCAGTCATGATCATTACTTGTCCCAACACATCAAAACCAGATATTACAGTTAAAACTGTTGCAAAAAGGAACTGTGGCCTTATGAGTGGGAAAAGTATTCTTAACATAATTTGCCATTTATTTGCTCCATCTATTAATGCAGCTTCAACAATTTCAAAGGGTTGACTTTCTAAGGCCGCTCTAAAGATTGTCATTCTGTACCCCATTAGCCACCATGAACTTGCGAAAGCTATCGCAGGAATTACCCACAAGGGATGGTTGAGAAATTGAGGGGGATTTGATATACCAATCATTTTTAAAAATTCTATAATAAGTCCAAAATCTGGATCAAAGAGCCATTTCCAAATAAGGCTTATTATAGAGACATTCAAAAGATATGGGAAGAAAAGGGCACTTTCAACAAAGGCCTTAGTTTTACTTTTTGAAAAATATAAATAAAAGGCAAACAATAAACCAAAAACCAGTGTAAGAGGGATCATAATAATAGCAAATTCAAAGGTATTTAAAAAAGCATTCCAAAACCTTTCACTTGTAAACAAATAGGTATAATTTTTAAAACCTATAAATTCGGACCCTCTTAAAGGATCCCAGTTATGTAAACTAATAATGAAACCAGAAATTACTGGCCATAATGTAAAAACACCCCATATTATCATGAAAGGAAGTGCAAAAAAAATTCCGCTCCATTGATCTCTAAGAGCTTTTTTCAACTAAACCACCTCACGAAATTCATATTAAGTTGAAGAGGTAAGGATTCTTACCTCTTCAACTTGAAAAAGACTACTTTTCAGACAGAATTCTATTACATTCGGCTTCTGCTCTTCGTAGGGCTTCGGAAGGAGTAAGAGTTCCATTATACGCCTGTTGAATATAAACTTGAATAGCATTTTCTAATTCAGCGGCTTTTGGATGATTAGGTGGATAGTGTAAATATCCTTCTTCTGCCATTTGACTAAATACTTTTAAGCTTTTTCCCCAAACCGGAGCATTTAAAAGTTCTTGTGATGTTCTTGAATCATTATAGGCTGGAATATGACCACCAAATATTCCCCACATTTCACTTAATTCTGTTATCCTTCTTATTAATTCTATAGAATTTTCATAAATTTCAGGATTAGTCGTCGCTTGCTTAGGAATAACTAAATTATGGCTATTCCCCCAAGTAGCTGGTTTATCAAAAATAAGAGGTATTTTAGCAACCCCATAATTTATCCGTGCTTCTTCTGCAGTGTAATAATACCAATTGCCTGCAAACAATATGCCTAACTGCCCTGCTGCAAATTGTTTGAAACCATCAGTACCTTTAGTATTCCAACCCCATTTTTGAACACTATTTACAAGATATTCTAACGCTTTTAATCCTTTTTCATTATTGAAAGTAGCTTTTGAGTAATTTTCATCAAATAATTCTCCACCTTGCTGCCAATATAAAATGTACCAAGCTCTCATTAATTTCCTTGCAAGCCCATCTTCAGCAAAGTGAACCGCATAATATCCAGCATCCTTTATTTTATCAGCAGCATATTTTAATTCTTCAGCGTTTGTTGGAGGATTCTCAGGATCTAAGCCAGCTTTTTCAAAAATATCCTTGTTATACCACATAGCCCACATGTGCGTATCTAAAGGAATACCATATTGTTTTCCATCAAAAGTGGAGGAATCCCACACATCAGTTAGAAAATCATTTCTTGCAAAACCTGCTTTTTCAAGTAAATTCCCCGCTGGAGAAGCATTCAAAGGAGTTAAAGCGTCTTTCATACTTGGAAACATGTTTGAATGAATTACACCTACTTGTGGAGCATTCCCAGCTACAACTTGATTTATTAATTGGGCATAGTAATTTTCCCACGCCCCTTGAACTAATATAACGAACATATCATCAGATTCCTGGTTGATCCTTTGCACTATCTTTTCCATTGCTTGAGCATCACCACTATGAAATAAAGTCGTGAAATACAAAGTTGTTTTCTGCGCACCAAAAACCAGTGATAAGCAAACGACAATCATACCAATTAAAAAACTGTTCTTGAATTTCATAATTCCACCTCCGTAAGTAATATTTTTTACTACCTTCAGAAATTCCAAAATCCTTATTATATACATGTTTTAGATTTGATTTTTTTGCAAAATATTTTCCCGCTTCTAATCTTCACTAATTCTTAATTTTTTTAACATTTTTGGTACTTGCACCAAGGAAGATGGTGGAGCTTCGCCTTGAATCCATTTCGAATTCAAAAACTTATTTTTAGAAATTCTCATTTCTAAAGTAGGTATAATATTTTATGAAATATATCTTAAAACCCAAAATTTTTTATATTTACAAATTTTCAATTTGATACCGATTCCCTTTTTATTAGTTCTGCTTTCAATATTACCTTCATAGGTTTGCTGTATTTATCTTCTATTCTTGATAATAAAGCCGTTGCAGCAATTTTCCCTTCTTCTAAAACTGGTTGTTTTATTGTTGTTAATGGAGGATTTATCAATTCATTTTCGGGCATATCATCAAAACCAATTAAAGATAGATCTTCTGGAATTTTTATTTCAAGTTTTTTTGCTGCATATACAAGATATTTAGTTATATTATTATTGGTAGCTATAATGGCTGAAGGCAAATTACTTTTATCTTTAAGTTCTTTTAAAACATTTATTGCTTTTTCATGAGGATAAATATCCTCACAAATCCACTCATCTTTAATCTCAATATTTAACAAATCACAACCTTTTAAAAACCCTTTCAATCTTTCTTCAATTGTAAATATTCCCTTTTTTGATAAAAAAATTCCAATTTTTTTATGTTTCATATCTTTTAAATGCATCAATGCTTGAATAATGGCATCTTGATTATCCACAACTACATAGTCAAACTGTTCTTGATTATAAAACATCCTATCGTAGAATACTATTGGAATTCCCATTTTATAAAAGTCTTTATATAATTTCAAATTACTTCTTCCACTTTTTTCAGTAACAGGAGAAGCTAATATACCTTCCACACCATGACCAATCATCCAATTTAAGTAAGTCTTTTCTTTTTCGACATTTTCATCTACATTACTCAATAAAATCTTATATTCTCGTGGAAATAAAACATCCTCGACTCCTTTTAAAAATTCTAAAAAAAATGGGTTTCTTATATCAAATGCTATTACACCAATAATTTTGGACTTTGAATTTTTAAGACTTTCTGCTGATAGATTTTTCATATATCCTATTTCTTTAGATTTTTGAATTATTTTTTCTCGCAATTCATCGCTAACACCAGGTTTACCTGATAAAGCTCTTGATACAGTTGAGGGAGCAATATTCAAAGCTTTTGCAACATCTTTTATAGTAATCTTCCTCAAAGTTATACCCCCATTTAGCATTTTTAAAGCAATCGTTTGCGTTTCATTATCTTTATTATACATAAACAAATTTTTAAATCAAAATTAAGCATCGAGAAGAAATTTGAAGATATTAAACAATATTTCTGTATAAATAAAATTATTAGGTAAATTTCAATTAAAATAAAGAAATTTAATTGAATCCCTTAAAAGATACAATTTATCTAAAAAACATTTATGTTAATTTTTTGTAAATAAAAATCCCATCTAAAGATAGACGGGATTTAACTAATTAATAATCAAACAATATTATTTATTTACGTATGCAGCTTTTAAGAAAGGTTTTTTGTTAGCAGAAATATACTCTTTTACTTCGTCTAAATCACCTTCATCAGTTACCAGCTTTTCAAAATTAAATTCATTTGAATTTATTATTTTTACAGCTCTTTGCATTGTAAAAGGGTTTATATATGAACCTATTAATGTTATTTCTTGACTATATATTTGAAATGGTTCTAATTCTCTTGTTTTCATTCCCTTAGGCGTTACACCAAAGTCTATAATCTTTCCTCCTTTTTTTACTAAAGAATAAGCTAACTCCAAACCAGTTAAACTTCCTGAACATTCGAATACTATATCAAAATTATGATTATCATTAAAATTTTCTGGATGACTAATTGGAAAATGAAATTCGTTTTTTATAAAATCTATCTTTTCTTGAGAAATTTCAAAAATTAACTTTCCCCCAATAGAAAATCTGTTAAACAATATTGAAAATATTAACCCTATTGCTCCACCTCCAATTATTGCAATGTCGTCTGTGTATGAAAAATTGGAGAGGTCTAACCCATGAATAATACAAGAAAGAGGTTCAGCAAATATAGCATTTTTTATACTAATATCTTTGTTAAATTCGTAGATAAGGTCATTTGGAACAGACAATAATTCTGCAAATCCCCCATCTCGATTTACTCCAACAGCTTGTAAATTCATACAAAGATGTATCTTCCCTTCTCTACAGTATTCACATACTCCACATGGTTTATTTGGATCTATTGTAACCTTTGTACCTTTTTCAAATTTTTTTGACTCTACAATTTCTCCCACAATTTCATGTCCGGGAATAAGAGGATAACTTGCTAATGTTTCGCCTTTATATATTTTTGAATCAGTTCCACATACCCCACAACCTAATACTTTTATTAAAGATTCATTTCCTTTTGGTATAGGATCTAATACTTTTATAACTTTTATTTCATGAGGTTTTTCTATAAAAATAGCTCTCACATCATCACCTTCTTGTAATTTATTTTATTAATATTTTGCTTTTAGTAATTTCTAAAAGCTTTTTCTAATTGAACTAACTTACTAAATTTACCAAATTTTGTTTGATAATAATTAGAGATCTTATCAATTGGCATTATAGTTTTTTTAGTTTCCGGAATATATTTTGATAACTCTTTAATAGTTATACTTTCAGAACCCATTGCTGCTAATAAAGCTGCTCCATATGCAGAACTTTCATATAATTTTAAAGTTACTAATTCTCTTCCAACAACATTGGCAATTATTTGAGACCATTTATTACTTTTTGCAGCACCACCTATAAAGTAAGAAACTTTTTCTTTTCCTAAAATATTTGTAATTTTTTCATGCGCTAATTTTATCGAAAATGCTACTCCTTCTAAAACTGACGTTAACATATCTATTTTTGTGTGCGAAATATTTAAACCTATCCAAACACCTCGTGCATCTTCATCCATAATAGGTGTACGTTCTCCTGTTAAATAAGGTAAAAAATATAAATTATTTCCTTCTTTGCCACTTATTTGTTCTATATCACTATAATCAAGATTCAAACATTTCAAAGCCCATTCTAAAACATTTCCAGCATTTTGCAAAGCTCCCAAATAGTGCCATCCATTTAAAGGATGACAAAATAAATGTAGGCCACAATCTTTATTTAAAATTGGATCAAAGGTAGGTCTAAGTATCTGAGCGGCCGTACCACAAGATATAAATTCTTCATCTTCTTCATTTATTCCTAATCCTACTGCCGCAGCTTCTTGATCTCCAGCACCCGCAATTAGATAAACATCTGATTTTAAGCCCAACTCTTGTGCAATATCTTTTCTTAAAATGTCTACTATCTCGTATGAATTCTTGATTTCTGGGAGTTTTTTAATATCTAAATCAAAAGTTTCTATTATTTCTTTAGACCAATTTTGATTCTTTATATCCATTAACAGGGTTGCTGAAGCATCTGTCTTATCGGTTACTAAAGGTTTATTTTTGCCCAAAGCATATCTTAAATAATCCTTTGGCTGAAAAAAACATTTGGCATTTTTATAATTTTTAGATTCTTTGTTTTTTAGCCAAAGGATTTTAGGAAGTGTAAAACTTGGATTAGAAAGATTGCCTGTTAATTCAAAAATATCTATATTTTCTGAAACATACTTTGACTCAAATTTCGCTCTTTGATCTACCCAAGTCATGCAAGGTCTTAAAAGATCTCCTTCTTCATCTATCACTACTAAACCATGCATTTGACCGGAAAATCCTATTGCATTAATATCCGAAACATAACTTTTATTTCTCTTTATTAATATTTTCAACATTCTAATAGTTTTTTTTATCCATTCCGAAGGATCCTGTTCGTGATAACCTTCTTTTTCTTGAAAAGATTGAATCTTTTCACTTTCAAAATCTATTATGCCTTTTTCTAAAGAAAAAAGAAGTATTTTTAAATTGGTAGTTCCTAAATCTATACCTATAAATGTTGACATAATATCATCTCTTTTCGCAATTATTTGAAATATTATAATATCTTATTTGGAAATTTTAAAATTTATTTTTGAATAACTGATTTTCTCTAACCTATTGACTACTTTTACAAATAAGGAAGGGGCTTATCCAAACCTAATTAAATTCAAAGCATCGTTTTTCCAAAATCCTTATTTTTGAAGTATCTAAAATATTATAAATCAAAAACGGTAAAATACTAAAGTATAATATGCAAAACAAACTAATTTAAAATTATATATGCTATAATTCTAAAAACAATTATTTTACTTAAATAGAGATTTTAAAAATAAGCGTTTGAATTTATAACAGATTCAAGATATAATTCTTTTTTGCCTCTCTCGTTACACATAGCGAAAAAGCTAAAGAAATTTATGATTAATATGATTAGAATCATGGAGATATTTTTGAAAAGTTAAAACTAAAAATATTTATAGAATCTGAATTTCAGAATTTCTAAAGCAAGTTCATCAAAAAATAAAAGGGGGTTTTTATCATGTCAAGTTGGGATTTGTCTTTTTTCTATAATTCTCCAAAAGATGAAAAAATCAAAAAGGATTTAGAAGAAAGCCTGTTAGCTACTAAAGAATTAAAAGATAAGTATTTTGAACGACTTTCCGATCCTAATTTAAATGCATCTGAGCTAAAAAGCTTTTTTGTCGAATATGAAAAAATATATAAAAAAGCTGCATTTACATTTCAATATGCCCATTTGAATTATGCCGCTGATACTTCCAATGAGGTTAACCAAAAATTAAACGCTATGTGTGATGATTACAACTCAAAAATAGATATGGAATTATCTTTTTGGAAACCTGTTCTTCTAAAGCAAAGTGAGCAAAAACTTAAAGAATTTATGAATTCTGAAGATTTGAAGGACTACTACCACGTAATTGAGAAACTAATTAAATCTAAGCACCACGTTTTGTCTGAAGACGCAGAAAGGGTATTAGCAGCTATGTATAATTCATCACGTGGAGGATTTCAAGACCTTTACGAAAGGCTTGTAAATGCTTATGAATTCGATATAGCAATAGATGGTGAAATTAAAAAGTTAACAGGTCCTCAGGTTAGAGCTTTGAGAAGACAACCAGATAAAGAATTAAGAAGAAGAGCTATGAAAGAATTTTTTACAAGATACGATAAAGACAGATTGGTTTTGGAAAAAACCTACAATTCCATAGTTAAAAATTATGATACCGAAGCTTCATTGAGAAATTTTAAAGAACCGATTTCTATGCGAAATATGAACAACGAAGTTGACGATGAGATTGTAAAAACTGTAATAGAAGTAACTACTCAAAGAACGTCTATGGTTCATAAGTATTACAAATGGAAAGCAAAAAAATTAGGCATGGATCTTACCCTTGCAGATATATATGCACCGATGGAAAAAGTAAAAAAAGAATACACCTTTGACGAAGCTAAGAAAATAGTTTTAGATTCTTACTATGAATTTGACAAAGAGTTTGGTGATATAGTAAATTCATTTTTTAAAGAAAATAGAATAGACTCAGATATAAGAAAAGGTAAAAGAGGTGGTGCCTTCACTTCTTACTATATTCCAAATTATAAGCCCTTTATTTTGATGAACTTCAATGGCAACTTAGATGATGTTATGACATTAGCTCACGAATTAGGCCATGGTATTCATGGTACATTAGCCTCAAATCAAAATCTTTGGAACTACCATCCTCCTCTAACAATGGCAGAAATTGCGTCTGTCTTTGGAGAAATGTTGGTAACGGATAAAATACTGCCTACCCTTCCGCATGAGGAAAAAACTGTATTTATAGCCTCGAAAATAGAAGATATGTTTTCAACCATGTTCAGGCAAAATATGTTTGCAAGGTTTGAAATAACTTCTCATAAAATGATTTCGGAAAATGGAAGTGCGAGCTGGAACGAACTTTCAGACCTTTACAAAGAAGAAGCAAAAATAATGTTCGGAAATTCCGTAATAATTCCTGAAGAATATCACTACGAATGGTCGAGTATCCCGCATATATTTCATACTCCATTCTATGTGTATGCTTATAATTTTGCGAATCTTTTAGTAATCGCTCTTTATGAAAAATATAAGCAAGAGGGAAAATCTTTTGTTCCAAAATATAAAGAACTTTTAACAAATGGAGCTAACGATTCACCTGAAAGATTATTGAAAAAATTAGATATAGACATAAAAGAAAAAACCTTTTGGGAAAGAGGATTTGATTTTATAGAGCGAGAGTTTTTAAATAAATTAGATTAAAATTAGACAGATGGAGGCATTCTCTTGAAAGTTAGAAAGATTGTAACAAGTAACGAATTGAAAACAAATACTTACATAATAGATGAAAAGTTTGTAATAGATCCCGGTAAAAATATCGGTGATTACATAAACAATGAGATAATCGTTTTATTAACTCATGCACATTTTGACCATATTATAGGGTTAGCTGAATTAAAAGTGAAAGAACTTTATATTCATCCCTTAGACGTTGAATTATTGAGAGATCCACGAAAAAATTTTTCGGAGTATATAGGAAGTCCTTTTTCTTGGCAAGGAGAGTGGAAAGATATCACCCATTCTTTTAACATATTACATACCCCTGGTCACACGCCGGGTTCTTGTATAATTCACATAGAGAATTATTTATTTACAGGTGATACGTTATTTTTTGATTCAATTGGTAGAACAGATTTAGCAGGCTCCTCATCAGAACAAATGAAAAAATCTCTCAAAACCTTAAAAGAGTATTTATTAAATCTCCCGGAAGATACAATAATTGCTCCAGGTCATTCAAGAACCGCTTTTTTAAAAGACCTATTGAAAGTAAATCCCTATATGATCTTTGAAAGTAGCATATGATATAATTATTAAACTATGAAAGTACAAATCTTATAGGACTTTAGAAATGAGAATTTTTTAAAAATAAGATTTTGAATTTACAACGGGTCCAGGGCGGAGCCTTCCCCCCCTTCTTTCGGTACAAGTACCGAAAAACTAAAGAAATTCATATTTTGCAAGGATTAGATAAGAACTTTAGAAATGAGAATTTTCTAAAAGTAAGATTTTGAATTTACAACGGGTCCAGGGCGGAGCCCTCCCCCTCTCTTTCGCTAAACGTAGCGAAGAAGTTAAAGGAACTCATAGTTAGTAAGTATTAGAGTTATGGAGGTATTTTGAAAAAATTTAAAACTAAAAGATTGGCAAAACTTAGGTTTTGTAATTTCTAAAGTGAGCATACAAATCTTATAATAGGAGGTTTTTTAATGATCAAGCCACACGGTGGAAAGTTAATAAGCAGAATTGCTTCTCAGGATGAGAAAGAATATTGGATAAGAAAATCAAAAGAGCTAAAGTCGATAACTGTTTCTTACTTTGATCTAACCGAGTTAGAAAATATTGCTACTGGCTTATTTAGTCCGTTAGAAGGATTCATGAGTAAAAAAGACTATGATTCTGTTTTGGAAAACATGAGATTAGCGAATGGAATTGTATGGCCGATACCTATTGTTTTATCAGTCAATAAAGAAGTTGCTAATGAATTAAATATAGGAGAAGATATAATAGTAAAGTCTGAAGAAGATAGAAAAGTATATGCTGTACTACATCTCACAGATAAATTCGAAAGAACAAAACAAAAAGAGGCTTTGAATGTTTACAAAACTACTGAAGAAAAACATCCTGGAGTACATTTTTTATACGAACAAGGAAATATCGCTTTGGGAGGAAATGTCACTCTACTAAACAGGATTGAACATGAAGATTTTAAACAATACAGATTCGATCCTGTTGATACAAGAAGAATATTTTCAGAAAAAGGATGGAGAACTATTGTAGCTTTTCAAACGAGAAATCCTATACATAGAGCACATGAATATTTACAAAAAACTGCTCTTGAAATTGTAGACGGATTATTCATAAACCCATTAGTTGGAAAGACAAAAAATGAGGATATTCCATCTGATGTTAGAATGAAATCTTATGAAGTTATCCTTGATAAATATTACCCCAAGGAAAGGGTGTGTTTGGGTGTATTTCCTGTAAATATGAGATACGCAGGACCTAAAGAGGCTGTTTTTCACGCAATATGTAGGAAGAATTATGGGTGCACTCATTTTATTGTAGGAAGGGATCATGCCGGAGTCGGAAATTATTATGGTACATACGAAGCTCAAGAAATATTTGATCAATTTAAACCAGAAGAGATCGAGATAGTTCCTTTAAAATTTGAGAACTCTTTTTACTGTAAAAAATGTGAAAATATGGCAACTGCAAAAACTTGTCCTCATGGTAATGAAGATCATGTCTTTTTAAGTGGAACCACAGTAAGAGAAATGCTTTCAAAAGGAGAAAAACCTCCAAAAGAGTTTACAAGACCAGAAGTCGCTGAGATACTCATGGAATATTACATGAAAAAGTGAAAAATATTGAAATGTTAAAAGAAATTTTTAATAAAAAAAGTTTGATCTTTATTTTGTTTTTCTTACTTTTGACCAACCTTATTTATTCCTACCAACTATTTTTTTCAGGAGAAGAATTAACTTTCTTTCTGAAAAAAAAGATTGAAAGTTCTAAAAGCATAAGGTTGGTTTCTTTTAGTTTAGACGATACTATATCTGAAGAGATTTTAAAAACTAACTACGAAATATTTTTAGAATACGAAGGCGGTTATTCTGGAAATTATGATTTGTCAATAAAATATGACAAAAATCGAGACGGTTATCTACATGAAAAGTTTATAGTTTTTGATGATCAATCTGTGTTGTTTGGAACAGGTAATTTTACAGAAAGTGGCTTAATGAAAGATTTTAATATTTTTATCTATACTGAAGAAAAAGAAATCGTAAAAGTTTTTCTTAAAGAATTAAATAATTTTAAAAAAGGCAAATTCGGAATTAATAAAGAACAAATTAATGTCAATCTTATGGGTACAGAATTAGGAAATGTAAGAATTATAACAGGGCCATCTGAAAAGATCTATAATGAAATATTAAAAGAAATTAAAAAAGCAAAGGAATTTGTAAATGTAATCGCATATTCTTTTACCGATCCATATTTTGTTGAGATTTTAGAAAAGATGTCTTCAAAAAATGTAAAGATAAGAATTTTATCTGATGATTGGAATAGGATATATGAATCTCCTTTAAAATTTATATTGGGAGTAGAATTAAAATATAGAAACGATATTCATGCTAAGGCTTTAATTATAGACGAAGAAACTTTTATTATAGGAAGCTATAATTTAACTTATAGAGCAAGAGAAAAAAATGACGAGATAGTTTTAATAATTAAAAATAAAGGAATTTCAAAAGCCATAAATAGAAAATTTGATTTATTATGGAAAGAATGATAAAATATAATAAGTTACCTATGGTCAAAACTGTAATTAAACTTATTAAATAATTTATTGCAGAAAGGAGATAAAGCTGCTTTTCTTATTACTGAATCACGAAGAAGCGCGGCTAATCAATTATGAAAATTAGAATTGCCATGGCCCAAATGAATGCCACTGTTGGTGATTATCTTATAAACCTGGAAAAGATTAAAAAATTTATTGATGAAGCATGCAATAATAAAGCTGATATAATAATCTTTCCTGAATTAGCTTTAAATGGATATCCTCCAGAAGATTTGATTTTGAAAACCCAATTTTTAAGAGATTCGTTAAGCGGCATAGAAGAAGTATTAAAATTTAGTAAGTCAAAAGATATAATTATAATTTTAGGAGCAGTAGACTGGGATATTGAATCATACAACGCTGCTTTTATTATTTACGAAGGAAAGCTATACGGTAATTATAGAAAAATGTTTTTGCCAAATTATTCTGTTTTTGATGAAAAAAGATATTTCACCCCGGGAAAGATTCCTACTCTAATAGAAATTAATAATATTAAACTTGGGATAACTATTTGTGAAGATATTTGGGTACCTAATGGTCCGGCGCTTTCTCTTGCTCAACATGGCGCAAATATCATCTTGAATCTATCCTCATCACCCTTTTATAAAGAACGAGATAAAGTCAGATTTGAAATGCTGAAAACCAGAGCTTCTGAACTATCAAGTTGGATAGTATATTGTAATATTGTGGGGGGCCAAGATGAATTGGTTTTTGATGGAAGAAGTGTAGTTATAAATCCATATGGAGAAATAGAAATGAGTGCCCCTCATTTTGAAGAAGGCTTATACTTAGTAGACATAGATCCATTAGAGCCAACCAGAGCCAACCTTCGTGAGGGAAAAAGAAAACATTACAACACAAGTATTTACTACAGCGATGTAAATACGGTTCCTATAGATAAAAAAATTAGTCAAAAAGTTCCTTTGCCTTTTATTAAAAAAGAATCTACTGACACTTATACTCAGATTTATTTGGCTATAAAAGTAGGCATAACAGATTACATTAAAAAAAATGGATTTAAAAGTGTGGTTTTTGGCTTAAGTGGAGGTATTGACTCCTCTTTGGTAGCCTGTATCGCTTCAGATGCGATAGGTTCAAATAATGTATTAGGTCTTATAATGCCTTCTAAATTTTCTTCAAAAGAAAGTGTTGAAGATGCTCTGCAACTTTCTAAAAATTTAGGAATAGATTACGAAATAATTCCAATAACCAACATATACGACTGTTACATGGAAGATTTAAAAGGTAGTTTTAAAGACTTACCTTTTGATAAAACAGAAGAAAATATTCAGGCAAGAATCCGTGGTAACATCGTTATGGCTTTTTCAAATAAATTTGGTTATTTAGCCTTAGCTTGTGGTAATAAAAGTGAGGCTGCCACAGGATATGCCACCCTTTATGGTGATATGGCAGGTGGTTTTTCACCGATCAAGGACTTGTACAAAACCGACCTATACAAAGTGGCGAAAAAATATAATGAAATTCACGGCAAAGAAATAATAACAAAGTCTATTTTTGAAAAAGCTCCTTCTGCCGAATTAAGACCCAATCAAAAAGATCAAGATACATTACCACCTTATGAAATATTAGATGAAATATTATTTAAATACATAGATAGAGAAATGTCTTACGACGAATTATTAAACGAAGGATACGATAGCGAGTTACTTCAAAGAATAATAAACATGGTAAATCAGAACGAATACAAAAGAAGACAATCTGCTCCTGGAATAAAATTAACGGAAAGAAGTTTTGGTAAAGATAGAAGAATGCCAATAACAAATAAATATAAACCTTGGATTTAAAGGAGCAATTAAATTATGAAGGAAAAAGATTCTGAAAATAAAAGTAGTTTGAAAAATTTATTAACAATAATCGGTTCTATGGCGGTAATATATTTTGCTACAATAATTTTGTGGAATATATACGAAGAAAATCTTGAAACTCATCATTATTATCCCTATGTAAAAATAAAAGAATCCGGATATAAAAGGGTAAAAACCTTTCCTTTTACTGAAAATGTGTCTAATATTACTATAGAAAAAACAGATTATACCAACTTATATATGGTTAATACAGACTTTGGGTCATTCACTATTCAAACTTTTGATGATAGATTTTTCTTTTTTCAAAACTCTGAGATGGCTATTGTTTCATATCCATCATACGATTTCAGAGGATTAGAATATGCGGTAATTCAAAATAACGGTAATTTCTTTAAATTTGTTATCGTTCCAAACGAAAAGTTAGTTGAAAATATTTTCATTTTCGTTGAAAATATTAATCATGTCAAGATTCTACGGGTACCAGATATTGAGAATTATAATTATATTAAGGAAGAAGAAGATCGATATTCAATAAACATTCCTAATAATAATTTTTTTATTCCAAAAAATTTTATAGAAACTATCGGAGAATCTGATGGATTTTTATTTTTTATTTCAAAAAAGTATGGCCTTTTCAATAAGATATATTATTTAGAAAAAGATACACAAAATTTTGGAGAATTAATTATGATAACTGAATCAAATTTCCCTAATATTTTTTAATACTTCATATAAATATATAATAATTTAAGAGATAAAAATGTTAAAGTAATACTTTCTCATTGGTTACAAGTATCAGAAAAGTCAAAGAAATAGACGATTTATAAAAATCAGAATTAAGGGAACATTTTGTAAATTTAACTTAAAGCATATGTAAAATAGAGGTTTTGGAAATTTTGAAGGCAGTATAGAAATAAATTTGGGAGGGAAGAAAGTGAATTTTATAAGCAAAATTACGGTTGTTCCTAAATTGCCAGAAAACATATCAGGATTAAAGGAACTTTCTGAGAATATGTGGTGGACGTGGAATTATGATGCTCAAAATTTATTTGAAAAAATTGATGAAAACCTTTGGAACTCCACAAAAAGAAATCCTGTTTTATTCTTAAAAAAAGTTGAGCAGAAGAATTTAAATAAAGCTGCAAATGATCCTGAATTCTATGATTTATATTTAAAAGTTATGGAAAAATTTCATAATTATATGAATGAAAATGAAAATAATTGGTTTAGAAAGACTCACAGTAAATTTAATTATGGAGAAATTGCATACTTTTGTATGGAATATGGAATACATGAATCTTTTCCTATGTATTCAGGAGGACTTGGAATATTAGCAGGAGACCACATTAAAAGCGCAAGTGATTTAGGAATTCCTTTAATAGCGGTGGGATTGTTGTATAGAAAAGGGTATTTTCAACAAAAAATAAATGCAGAAGGTTGGCAAGAAAGTATTTATTTTGATTACGATTTTTCCGATTTTCCAATTTTTCCAGCCAAAAATGACAAAGGCGAAGAAATTTATGTCGATCTTAATTTATTAGGAAGAAAAGTATATGCAAAAGTTTGGGAAATGAATGTTGGAAGGGTAAAATTATATCTTTTGGATACTGACTTGAAACAGAACGATCCAGAAGATAGAGAAATTACTTCCACTTTATATGGTGGAGATCTTGAAATGAGAATAAAACAAGAAATATTAATAGGAATCGGTGGAGTAAGAGCCATTAGAAAATTAGGATACTCTCCATCTGTATGGCATATGAACGAAGGTCATGCAGCCTTTTTAGGATTAGAAAAAATTAGAGAATTAGTTCAAGAACAGAGCTTAACCTTCAAAGAAGCTATAGAATCAGTAAAAGCTGGAAGCGTTTTTACTACTCATACTCCAGTTCCAGCTGGTAATGATGTATTTCCTATTTCATTAATAGATAAGTATTTCGGCGATTTTTGGCCTGAATTAAAAGCTGCAAGACAAGAGTTTATAGAACTTGGTTTAGAAAAACGAGAAAATGGAGAAGAATTATTCTCAATGACTATTTTGGCCCTGAAACTTTCCGGACGAGCAAATGGGGTTTCAAAACTTCATGGAATTGTCTCAAGGAAATTGTGGAATCATGTTTGGCCAGGCATAGAATGGTTGGAAGTTCCTATAAATTATGTTACCAATGGTGTCCATATTAATACATGGTTGAATCCATTATTACAAGACTTTTTGAAGAAATACTTAGGAGAAAACTGGATGTCTTATATAGACGATCCAGAACTGTGGAATAAAATAAGTGAAATCCCCGATAATGAGTTATGGAACATGCATCTAAAACTAAAAAAGCAATTAATAGATTTTATTCATCGTTCCATAAAAGAACAAAGAATGAGACACGGTGAAACTGTAGAGCAACTGCAAGAAGTAGAAAACATTGGAGATGAAAAGGCTCTTACCATTGGATTTGCTAGAAGATTCGCAACTTATAAAAGAGCTGATTTAATATTCAAGGACGTTGAACGTCTCAAAAAAATATTGAACGATCCTAATAAACCGGTACAAATTATTTTTGCGGGAAAAGCTCATCCGGCTGATAAGTCTGGTCAAGAAATAATCAAAAAAATATATGAATATTCAAGGAAACCCGAATTTCACAATAAAATTATTATCTTAGAGAATTACGATATAGAAATGGCAAGATATTTAGTAAGTGGAGTAGATATATGGTTAAATAATCCAAGAAGACCACACGAAGCTTCTGGAACTTCTGGACAAAAGTCTGGAATGAACGGAGCTATAAATTTTTCTGTTTTAGATGGATGGTGGGTTGAAGGATACAATGCAAAGAACGGTTGGGCTATTGGAGATAATAGAGATTATGAAGATCACGAACTTCAAGACAGAATAGATAGCGTTTCTATTTACAACCAACTTGAAAAACAAATCATACCCTTGTATTACAAAAAAGACCATGTAGATTTTTCAAAAGAATGGGTAGAAAAAATGAAAGAATCCATAAAAAGTGTAACATCATTTTTTAATACATCGAGGATGCTAAAAGAATATACTCAAAAATTTTATATGCCAGCTCTTGAGCAATATAAAAAATTTTCTTCTGAAAATTTCAAAATAGCTAAAGAATTTGCGCGTTGGGTTAAGTTGTTAAAAGAAAATTGGAATTCTATAAAAATACATGTAATATATGGAAATGATTTATCAGGGATTCTTAACGCCGAAGAAGAAATAAGTATGAGAGCCGAAATATATCTTCCAGGTATAGGTCCTGATTCAATATTACCCGAAATAGTAGTAGCTAAACTTGATAATGGAAAAACTGTTGAAATAAAAACCTACGATATGAAGCTTGAAAAGGAAATTCAAAAAGATACTTATTTATACACAGGTAAATTTATTATTGAAGATAGAGGAGAATATGGAATAAATGTAAGAGTATCTCCAAATCATCCATTTATGCCACACAAAAATTACTTAATGGGAATGGTAAAATATCCTGAGTAACTTCTCAAAAAATTCATCCCCGATTAACAATATATAGTTATAATATATACCACATAATACTATATATTGTTATAAGGGGGTTTTTATTATGTTGACTGTTAATAAATGGCTTAACGTGGATCCTTCTCCTAATGCAGTTACAATTTTAAAAGATAGATATTTTTTAAAAGATGGTGAAGGTAATTACTTAGAAAACAGTTGGAAAGAAGTTTCAAAAAGAATAGCTAGACATGTTGCTGCGGCAGAAATTGTTTATACTGACGATATAAAGAAAATTAAAGAAGCCGAAGAACAATTTTATAAATTAATAAAATCAAGAATTTTCTTACCAAATAGTCCAACTATCTTCAACGCTGGTAAAACAATGGACAAATCAATATTCAAAAAAGATGTAGAAGAAATGACTTTAGAAGATTATAAAACTATATTTGATTCTCGATCTAAACATAATATGCTATCAGCTTGTTTCGTCATACCTATGGATGATTCACTCTCTTCCATATTTGACGCAGTTAAAAACGCAGCTCTAATAATGAAATACGGTGGTGGAGTTGGATATGACTTTTCAACATTGAGGCCTAAAGGATCCTCAATAGCTGGTACAGGTGGAAAATCTTCCGGTCCAGTGAGTTTTATGCATGTTTTTAACACAGCAGCATCTACAATAGAACAAGGTGGTTCAAGAAGAGCTGCTCAAATGGCTGTTTTAAGGTATGATCACCCAGATATTTTAGATTTTATATATTCAAAAAAAGATAATTCTGGAAACAACGTATTAAATTACTTCAATATCTCGGTGAATATCGACAATCCTGAGGAATTTAAGGCATTTCTAAAAAATGATCAAGAAATTGATTTAAAACATCCTACTTCAAATATTTACAAAAAAATAAAAGCAAAAGATTTAATAGATAAAATGGCTGAAAATGCTTGGAAAACAGGCGACCCAGGAATGCTCTTTCTTGGAAGACATAATCAATATTATGCTATGAGTGAATATACTCCTGTAACTTCAACTAATCCATGTGGGGAAGAACCGTTACCTCCTTTTGGAAGTTGCAATCTTGGTTCAATAGACATATCAAAATTGATAGAGGAAATAGACCTTGGAAACCCAAATGCTGATTCTGCAAAAGATTTCGAAGAGATAGTGTATTGGTCAATAAGGTTCTTAGACGATGTTATAGATGCCAATATATATCCTTTAAGCCAAATAGAAGAAATTTCTAAAAAACAAAGGTTTATCGGATTGGGAATAATGGGATTAGCAGATGCTTTGTTCAAAAAAGATATCCCTTATAATTCTGAATTTGGAAGAAAACTTATGGCTAAAATAACGGCTCAATTAGCCTATTATTCTCATGTTTCAAGTAGTAAATTAGCTGAAGAAAGAGGCAATTTCCCAGATTTTGAAAGATCGAAATATCCTCAAGGATTCATTCCTTTTGTTATGTTAGAAGACGGAATTGACGAAGATTTAAAAATATGGAATGAAAAAATTAGAAAACATTTCTTTACTGAAGCAAAACAGTACAAACGAAATGTTCAAACAAATACTATTGCCCCTACAGGATCTATCTCCAACTTAGCAGATACTTCAAGTGGTATCGAACCAAATTTTCTTTTGTCATATACAAGATATATGATAACTAAAGAAGGCGAAAGAGTTCCTCTTTCATATATAAACCCAATATTAATTGAAAGATTAGGAACAGCTTTAACAGAAGAATTAAAAACCGAAATAATAGAAAAAGGAAGCATTCAACAAATCCAATCAATTCCTGAAGAGATTAAAAAAGTTTTTGTTACTTCTATGGATATTAAACCTGAAGACCATTTACTCGCACAACATGTTATACAAAGTTACCTTGATGCATCTTGTTCTAAAACAATAAATATGCCTCAATCAGCAAGCGTAGATGACGTTAAATCTATCTATTTGAGAGCTCTGGACTTGAATATAAAAGGATTAACAATTTACAGAAACGGAAGTTTAGAAACACAAGTTCTTACTTCTGCATCATCTGATCAAAAAAAAGAAAAGAATGTCACATTTTTTGTAATTGACGAAAAGCACAAATTGAGAGCTCGACCAAGAAAAGAAACTTTAAGAAGCGTAACTCGAAAGTTCAAATATAATAATAGCACAGTTTATGTTACTGTTTCTTTTGATGATGTAGGGGAAGCAGTGGAGATTTTCTTGTCAGATGGTACAGAAACTGCCGAAGTAATAGGGAGATTGTCTTCTATTGCTTTAAGAGCAGGGGTATCTACTGATGAAATAGTCGAACAATTGAAAAAAGTTAAAGGCAACTACTGTAAAGAACTTGCAGAAGAAATAAATAAAGCTTTAAAGGATTTTGAGCAACTATGGGAAAAAGAACCTACTGATTATAAATTCATCAGGACAGGTTTTCCAAAAACTAAAGAAGAAATAGAAAAGTTTGTTTATGCAAATGATTTAAAATATGAAGAAGGCTACTATATAGATTCTGAAGGTAATAGATATTGTCCAAGCTGTCTATCAAAAAATACTTTAATAAACGAATCAGGATGCATTTCATGCACAAAATGTGGTTGGTCTAAATGTTCTTGAGAGGGGTAAAAAATGAATATTCCTATTATCGCAGGAGGAAAATCCTTAGAAAGAGAAATATCTTTTAAAAGTGCTGAAAATATCTTTAAAAGTTTAAAAATTTTAGGTCACAATCCAATAATAATAGATTTAATAGAAAATAATTTTATAGAAAAAATTCAGAATTATAAATTTGTTTTTAACATTGTTCATGGAGATTATGGAGAAGATGGAAGATTAGCTTCACTTTTAGAATTTTTGGAAATTGATTATACGTGTTCTAAACCTGAGTCTTGTTTTGCGACTTATGATAAATACACTTTCTATAGTTTATATAAAAACCTATTTCCCATGCCCGAAACAATATATACAACAAAATTTATAAATAATCCTTTTGAATTTCCCTTAATTATTAAACCAAGAAAGAGTGGTTCAAGTAAAGGTGTTTTTATTATTCATAATAAAGAAGAATATGAAAGATACTTAAATCAGAATTTAAAAGAATTTCATGAAATCTTGATACAAAAATACATAAAAGGTACTGAGATAACCATATCTTACATTCAAAAAAAAGAAGATTTCGTACTGTTACCTATACTTGAAATTATTCCAAAGAAAGAATTTTATGATTATGAAGCAAAGTATACTGAAGGATTAACTACTCTAATACCGTGGAAACATACACCAGAAAAAATACTAAATAAAATTGAAAATATAGGAAAAACTATTTTAAACTTACTACAGTTCAAAGATATGTTAAGAATAGATGCAATCCTCACAGAGAATGAAATTTATGTGCTTGAAGTTAACACTGTTCCTGGCTTAACAGATTTAAGCGATCTTCCAACTTCTGCTAAAGCTGTTGGAATTACTTTTGACGATTTAATAAGGATTATTCTTCAAAATCACAATATCTACTAAAACATGAGCTATCAAAATAGTGAGTTAATTTATAAGGACTTTAGAAATGATATTTTTTAGAAAATAACATCTTGAATTTATAATGGGGTCAGGGCGGAGCCCTCTCCCCCTTCCTTCGGTACAAGTACCGAAAAAGGTAAAAAATTAGGGATTAGTAAGGATTAGAACTTAGAATTATTAGAAAAAAAGCAGGGACTTTAGAAATGAGAATTTTCTAAAAATAGAATTTTGAATTTATAGCGGGTCCAGGGCAGAGCCCTCTCCCCCTTCCTTCGGTACAAGTACCGAAAAAGGTAAAAAAAATTAGGGATTAGTAAGGATTAGAACTTAGAATTATTAGAAAAGAAGCAGGGACTTTAGAAATGAGAATTTTCTAAAAATAGAATTTTGAATTTATAGCGGGTCCAGGGCAGAGCCCTCCCCTCTCTTCTTAGCTACACATAGCGAAAAAATTAAAGAAATTCATATTCTGTTAGGATTAGAGTTTAGGAGGTATTTTTGAAAAACTAAGTTTTAAAATTTCTAAAGTAAGTAATCAAAATGTGCTAAGGAGGTTTTTTAGATGCAATTTAATGGAACGACAATAATAGGTGTTAAAAAAAATGGTAAAACTGTCATAGGTGGAGATGGCCAAGTAACAATGGGCGAAACTGTCTTCAAAGGAAACGCAAAAAAGGTTAGAAGAATAGGCGATGGAAAAGTAATATCAGGGTTCGCTGGTTCTGTCGCGGATGCTTTAGCTTTATATGAAAGATTTGAAGGAAAATATAAAGCATCTCATGGTAATTTGATGAAAGCAGCAGTTGATTTAACAAAAGAATGGAGAATGGATAAAGCTTTAAGAAGGTTAGAAGCTCTATTACTTGTTGCTGACAAAGAAAATATGTTATTAATTTCTGGAAATGGCGAAGTTATGGAGCCACAAGAGAATGCGATAGCTATAGGTTCTGGTGGACCTTATGCTTACGCGGCAGCTATGGCTCTTTTGAGAAATACAGAGTTGGATGCCGAAGAAATTGCAAAACAATCTTTGAAAATAGCTGGAGAAATATGTATTTATACAAACGATAATATTACGTTGGAGATTATAGAATGAATGAACAAATTTTGGCGGTCTCAAACAGAATAATAAACGAAAAAATAAATGCAGATTTTAAAAACTTTATAAAGATAAAATTTTCTGATTTTGGAAAAATTTTAGAATACGGAAATTTTTATGAGAGAAATAAAATAGAAAGTGATAACAATTTTAGGCAAATAATCCCATACGTTGTTTTTAAGAATAAAGAAAATAAGATTTTAGTCCTGAAAAGAACTCAAAATCAAGGAGAAAAGCGACTACACAATAAGATCTCTATTGGTATTGGTGGACACATAAACAAAAATGATATAGGAATCTCTAAAGAACAAACGTTCTTCAACGGCATGGATAGAGAAATCAACGAAGAGTTATGGCTTACTTCAAATTCAAAATATATTTATAAAGGAATAATAAACGATGACTCTGAAGAAGTATCAAACGTACATTTAGGAATTTTATTTATAGGGTTTGTTGAACATGCTGAAATCAAAGAAGTAGAAAACTTTCAAAGTAAGTGGCTTAAAAAAGAAGAAATACTACAAATGCCATACGTAAATTTAGAAGGTTGGACTAAAATTGCCTTAGAAAATATCTAAAAATATCCCCACGATTAGTAATCGTGGGGATATTTTTATTCCTACCTATTAGCCTTTTCTGGAACAGTATTAATTTCTTTATACCTATAACAGGCAACAAAATGTCCATTAGAATCTTCTACAAGCTCAGGGTCTTCTACACTTTCATAGCATTTCGGCTGGGCATAGATACATCTTGGATGAAATCTGCATCCTTTAGGCACATTTGCAGCAGATGGCACTTCCCCTTTTATTGGGATCTCTTTAATCTGATTCTCTTTACCAGGTAAAGGTTCTGGTACGGCTTCTATAAGAGCTTTAGTGTAAGGGTGTAAAGGATTTTCAATTATTTCGTCTGCATTACCTAATTCAACTATTTTTCCAAGATACATAACAGCTATTCTATCGCAAAAGTATCTTGCTGTAGATAAATCATGAGTTATATAAATATATGTTAGTTGTAAATTTTTTTGAACTTCTTTCATCATGTGTAAAATTTCCGCTCTCGTTGACAAATCTATCATAGAAACGGGCTCATCTGCCACTATTAATTCTGGTGATAATATCAAGGTTCTTGCAGTTGCAACTCTCTGCCTTTGACCGCCACTTAACATGTGAGGATATCTATCCATAAATTCTTCTGGAGGAATAAGTTTTACTTCTTCAAGCGTTTTTCTTACCAAATTTTCTCTCTCTTCTAAGGTTTTAGCTTTTTTATGAATTATCAAAGGTTCAGATAAAACATCCCTTATCTTAAACCTTGGATTCATTGAGGCATATGGATCTTGAAAAATCATTTGAACTTGTTCTTTGTATGCTTTGATTTTTTCCAAAGTTGAAAAAGAAATTATATTTTCATTTTTGAATATTATTTCTCCATCTGTTGCTTCTTCCAATTTCATTATCAACCTTCCTGTCGTTGTTTTACCACATCCAGATTCTCCTATCAAAGAAAATATTTCTCCTCTTTTCACATCAAAACTTACCCCATCGACAGCTCTTACCCATCTTCTATCTCCAGAAAAAAATTCTTTAATGGTTCTTCTCAGAGGAAACCATTTTTTTAAATTCTTTACACTCAATATTATTTCATCATTCATCTTCATAACACCTCCAACAAGCAACAAAATGCTCAGGCTCTATCTCTTTTAAAGGTGGTTCTTTCATTTTACACTTATCAAAAGCAACCGGACAACGAAGATGGAATCTACATCCAGTTGGAGGATTTAGAAGATCGGGTGGCACACCAGGTATAAAATCTAACTCTTCTACTTTTTGATGCAATCTGGGAGTAGAAGATAGCAAACCTTTTGTATATGGATGTGCAGGACCTTGGGGCCCATAAATTTGGTAATTTGTTCCTATTTCAGCAGTTTTTCCGGCATACATAACCATTATTCTATCAGAAACTTCAGCTTCTGTAGCTAAATCATGGGTTATAAAAATAAAGGAAAGATTAAGTTCTTTCTTCAAAGTTTTTAAAAGATTTATTATCTGTGCCTGGACAACAACATCCAAGGCAGTTGTGGGTTCATCAGCGATGATTATTTTTGGTTCCAAAAACAAAGCCATCGCAATTACAACACGTTGTTTCATCCCACCAGAAAGTTCGTGAGGATATCTTCTTAAAATATCTTCAGACAAACCTACATGATTAAGATACTTCTTTATAATTTTAATTGCTTCTTCTTCTTCCATCTCTTTATGATTTTGAAGGGTTTCTATCATCTGTTTTTTTATTGTATAAACAGGTGTTAGACTGTTCATAGCTCCTTGAAATACCATAGATATCTTATTCCATCTTATTCTTTTTCTTACTTCACTTTCTTTTAAAGGAACGATATTTTCATTATCTATAATAATTTCTCCTCCAACAATCTTTCCGGGAGGATTGGGCATTCTTAATAAACCCATCCCCAAAGTACTTTTACCGCAACCAGACTCTCCTACTAAACCCAACGTTTCTCCATTTCTGAGAGAAAAACTTACATCATCCAATCCTTTAACGACTCCCTTTCGGGTAAAATAATAAACTTTTAAATTATTGACTGTTAAAACATCATTCATATTTATCTACCTCGTTCTTAATTTTGGATTTAGGATAGTATCCATCGCAAAACCTAAAAATGCGAAAGTCATTCCAACAAGGGCAATCGCTATTCCTGGCGGGACTATCCACCACCAATAACCACTTATAACAGCACCACCGCTAAAAGCATCATGTAGAATCTGACCCCATGTTACTATTGAAGCATCACCCAATCCTAACAAACTAACTGTAGCTTCGTATACTATAGCACTCGGTACATTTAATGCCATACTTGCAAAAGCATAAGGTATAAGCATAGGAACTATATGTCTAAAAATTATTCGTGAATTAGAGGCTCCTAAAGCTTTTGCAGCTTCTACGAATGTCTCTTCTTTTATTTGCAAAGCCATACTTCTAACGGTCTTAACAGGTCCAACCCAGAAAAACAAACACATCATAATTATCAATGTCCAAATGCTCGGTTGGAATATAGCGGATAACACAATTAAAACCGGTAACAATGGAATATTTATAAATACTTCCCATATTCTTTGCATAATCGAATCGACTATACCTCCATAATAAGCAGATACAACACCATAAATCACTCCAACTCCTACAGAAATGGCAGAAGTAAAAAGTCCTATAAACAAAGCCCACTTTAGTCCAGCAACTAAACCACTCCAAATATCTCTTTTAGAGTTATCTGTTCCTAATAAACCAGAAGCACTGCCAGAAACAATAAATATAGGTTCTTCAATAACAGTATTGGAAGAAGTTTTAATCAAGTTTATATTAAATTTATATGTCCCCTTTAAAGGCTGAGGACTTGATATAATATTTTCGTTGGCTTGTGAAAATAAAATGCTAAAAATACTAATATTTTGTGGAACATTGGGTTGATATCTTCTTGCAAAATTTCTTACACTGTTTTGTGCTTCATTGACCAAAGAAATACGAAAATCTCTCATAGTAGGTGCAGTAAAATTTTTATTCACTAAATTTACAGTAGTTCCATCAGGTCTTTCGACAACGATGTTAGCAGTAAAGTTACCTTGATATCTACCTCTCAAAATCATATCAACAGGAGGAATATCGTAATCATATTCATATTCTAAAACATAATTCATTGCCGTTATAGTTGGAGCAAGCTGATTTTCTGCAAATTCTAAATCTTCAAAGTAGACGGTAGGTGTATAATCTTTTGAAGTGAAGAAATTAATCCAAACAGGAGGCACACTTCTTGGATTATCTTCCCAGTAGGTAATATCTCTCCATCTACTTGATGCTTCTGGGAAAGGAACCAAAAATCTTTCAAAAACCACTAGAATAATAAAAACTATGAGAAAAATAATTCCTACAACACCATACTTATATTGCTTAAATTCATTCCAAAAATCTCTAAGTGGACCATTAATTGATTTATTTTTTTTCACGCTTTTCCACCTACTTTTATTCTTGGATCAAGAAATCCATAGATTAAATCTAAAACCACGATACCCCCTATATAAATAGCTGTTGTTATTGATAGGTTACCCAATAAAACAGGAATATCATTTTGTTGAACAGCTGCCCAATATAAACTGCCCATACCCGGCCAACTGAATATACCTTCGAAGACAAGAGCTCCATTAAAGGAGGCTAACAAAGACAACAAAGACATGGTAAGAATGGGAGGTGCAGAAGTTCTCATAGCATGTCCATATAAAACAGACCTTTCAGGTATACCTCTTGCCCTGGCGGACATTATAAAATCTTCTTGCAAATTTCCTAAAACGATATTTCTTGTTAAGTATGCCCTTCCCCAAAAACCTATGAAAACTAAAGTTATTACAGGAAGAGCGAGGTGATATAAAGTATCTACAACTCTTGCCAAAAATGTATTAGGAGGTGGAACACTATTGAATCCACCCGATGGGAAAATGGGAATAGTAAAAGCAAACAACATAATCATCACCATTCCAAACCACCAACTTGGCAAACCATACACTACCATTGTTATAATTGAAGTAGTTTGGTCCATTAATTTTCCTGCCCTTTGAGCTTTTTTTATTCCGAGAGACACTCCAACAACTATATCAATTAATATAGCAACGGTAAAAAGAAGCAAAGTATAAGGAATTCTTTCTAAAACTATAGCAAGAACATCTGTCTCTCCTTTGAAAGACCTCATTATTGTAGAATTGCCATAATTAAAAGTTAATGTATTTATAGCCCTCCAAAAGATTCTACTGGGAAGAGGATCGTCTAAATGATACAAAGTTCTTAATTCTTTGATCCTGATTTGCCTATACTGTAACAAATATTCTGGATCTGTTCCAACTTGTGACATTTTGAGCATTTCTCCGTTGACAATCTCTATTATCTGACCATTCAGAGTTTCTTCCATAACTGTATTGAAAAGAATAGAATATATAAAAATAATGATTACATAAATTAGTATTCCCATAAGAATTCTTTTTATAGCGTATCTCCAATACATAAAATTGACCACCTCTTCATCTTAACTTCTATAATTACCATAAATACAGGCCTCCCCTTTTAAGGGGACGCCTGTAAATGATTGCTATATTTTATTTCAAAGAGATTAACTTTTAATAAACAATTATCGATGTTGAATATGTTGAAGGTATTGCTCCTTCAGATGTTGCTGTAACAACTACTGAATAAGTACCTGGTTCTAAAGTCATAAGAACGCTTGATGGAATTGTCGCCAAGAACAAGCCTGCTGCTTCAGGTTCTGCTTTAAAAGTCCATTTATTACCAAGGGCTATCAATGCAACTTCAACGTTTCCTCCTTCTGCAGGAGTAGCTGTATCGTAAGGGTAAAGAACTTCAGATACATGTATATACACTGGTAAATCAATAGCAGCAAGAGCTGCAAAAGCTAAATCTATTCCATCAATATTCAATCTTGTGGTCTCAAAATATTCATTCCAATAACCACGTTCAAAAGGATATCGTTCATCTCTTACTGCTGTTAATTCAACGAATCTTCCAACGGGATCGTATCTTTCCATCAGAAATGGCCCGTTCCCTATATAAGCATGGTTATGCTTGTTAATAAAATTAAGAGAAGTTCTATATCTTTCAACGGCTTCTTCGGGAGTCACATAATCTTTTATATAAACTGGAACATACTTTTCATCAATCATTTTTTGCAATTCAACTTTTATATCACCAACACATACTGGTTCTATAACATCTACTTCATAAACATTCCCTCCTGCCGAAGTTGCAGAGAAAGTATACTGTCTCCCTGAAGCTCCTCCCTTTTCAACTAATCTTGTCAAAGCTTCAACTATTTCCCATGAAACTCCTACAGGTTGATTAGAAGCAGATACATTCCACCATGGGGCACCCCATGAAGCAAGATACATATGATCAACAGGGAAATTATAATTGAACCATACCGTTATAGAACCATCTGGGTTAAGCTTTCTTGCAACTTCAACTTCTAATGTTGGCATCATACTTGTCGAATAAGTTGGATCATACCTTGTATCACCACTTCCAGAGTCAACTGAAAGATCCCATGCATAAGCAGGTCCAAACATATAATCTGCCAAACTTTCTGAAACACCATTATTCCAAACACCGTATACAATATCATATGTACAAACACTTATAGAAGTTAATCCAGGACCAACATTCACCCATTGCTTGGTGAATGGATCAAATTTGATAGCATCTTCCGGAACCTCTATCAATCCAACTAGTTCTCCATCTTCGCCTAACTCAAATTTTGTATCCAAAGTATCTAATCTTGGAATAATCTTTGCAGGTGTAATATCAGCAGAAGCCGGACTCTCAAACATCCCATAATCGTACATGGTGGAAGCAATATTTATGGAAAAAGTATCGTTGAATCCGTTTGTTCCTACTGGATCCCACGCACTCATAAATAAAACACCTTGAGCAGAATATTGAGTTACCCTTAATTCTCTATTTTTAGTATCTGAGGTTATAATAGACCACTGATTCAAGCCATCACCTAATCCATAAACCACTCTTCTATTGTAATTATTTTTGTTCGCTACATAATAATCTTGCTGATATGAAATATATATTCTTACAGAATCTTCCAAACCTAACTCTGTCGCTCTTAAAATCGCATCCCAGTACTCTTCTTCTGTAGAAAAGTTACCACTATAGACCTTTAGAGTTAAATTATCGATTTCTTCGTGCACATAATTCCAGTGAGCAGGATCTCCTCCACCTGGCATATTAGCATACCATGGAGCATACATTTGAGATACAATATGGTGCCAATACTTTCTTGTTGCTCCTGCTCCCCAGCCTTCTGTATAAATATGCCATTCAAGATCAGCTGGATTTGAATAATAAGCTGTTGTAATAGCGCTCCTATCCCTTTCCAATCTTTCCACTTTTATTCCAGCTTTTTCTATCTGATCGGCAATGTATCTTCCAGATTTTAATCTTCCTTCAGGATCATCAACACGAATCAAGAATTTCAACGTTACAGGTTCTCCATCAAATGTCCACCATTGGCCTTGTTTTATTAACCTTCCTCGGTTTTCTGGCAAATTAGCCGCTTTCGTCATGGCCTCTTCTATCATTTCAAGAGCTAATTCTTGATTTCCTTCAGGTGTTAATCCCATATTAGCAGCTATCTCTATGTAAGGCTGGGTTCCAGGCTGACCCGGAGTTGCCACAGTAAACATTGGACCTCCTGCACCTTGTTGAATCTCATCTACAATATACTGTCTATTTATCAAAAAGTTCATAGCAAATCTTACTTCTTGTATAGCTAAAGGATTAAAATATTCTTTATTTCCAATTTTCACAGTATAAGGAGGCTCGTTAGGAACGGGGTTAAAAAGTAAGGACCACGAACCAGATGGAACAGAATAAACTTCCAAATTATTCAAGATGGACTGAGGCAAAGAATTCATAATAGATGCTGGAACTGAATTCATATATATATCAAGATTTCCTGCAGCAACATCCCGAACCGCAACTTCTTGTTGCATCCTAACATCAAAATACACCTTGTCAGGCATAGGACCTTTTTCTGCAAAAACAACCGCAGAAAATAATACCACCAACATCACGCAAAGAACACTTACTTTCTTCATAATACCCCTCCTTTACAATTTACGTTACTGTCTTTAAAACACCTCTTCAACCTAATTACAAATTTAAAACCTTATTTTTCAAACTTCTTCCTTTCTAAAGTGTCTAAATTTGTGTCACAAATTTCTTAACAATTATTACTTTTATTCATTAATAAGAATCTAAAAAATCAAACATTTTTCAACCTTAGAACTGTAATTTAAGCAAGTTAAAACTATATATCTATATTATAATAGTTTTTAAGACTCTTTGTCAAGCGCGAAAAATTTGATTAACAGCATTTATATAAAAATATTACTGTTTATTGCTAAATAATGAAAAAAATTTCATAGAACTTTAAAAAACACTCTCTAAAAAGTTTTGAGAGTGTTTTTCTCAAATTTAATTATATTCCTAAAGCTCTTGGATCTAAAGCATCTCTTATAGCATCGCCAAATAAGTTAAAAGCAAGAACTGTTATGAAAATAAATATTCCTGGTATTAAAACCCAAGGATAATTCGTCATAACTTCTATATCTTGAGCCTGAGAAAGCATCAATCCCCAAGAAGCTCCTGGTTCTGTTATACCTACACCTAAAAAACTGAGACTCGCTTCTCCAAGAATATAAGAAGGAATAGAAAGCGTGGCTGAAACAATAACATAAGTATAAGTATTAGGTAATAAATGATTCCATATCACCTTTCGTGGTGGATAACCCAAAGCAATTGCTGCCTCAACAAATTCGGTTTGTTTTAATCCCATAGTCATACCTCGAATAACCCTTGTCATGCCAGGCCATCCTATAAAAGATAATATTACTACAATCAACAAGTATCTTATTTCTGGTGAAATGTTGCTGGGCAAAACAGCACTTAAAGTTAATATTAAATACAAACTTGGAATTGACATTAAAACCTCTGTTATTCTCATAAGAACTTCATCTATCCATCCTCCAAAATAGCCCGCAACTCCACCCAAAAGTATGCCTATTGAGAAGGTCAATAATATACCTACTAATCCAATAGATAAAGATATACGTGAAGCAAAAAATATTCTACTTAGTATATCTCTCCCATATTGATCTGAACCCCATAAATAGAATATACCATCATTAGATGAATAATCTGATATAGAGGGAAGCAAAGATTTTTCCACGCCAAACAAGTGTAAATCTGTAGGTATTAAGCCAAAAAGTTTGTAATCCCAAGAATGTATAAAAAATTTAATTGGATAATTTTTTAGATTAACCGCTTTTAAATCAGATGGCGTTAAGGCAACTGGTAAATAATCAAAATAAACATCTATCTCTTCTAAAACAGTGAAGGTATCTATACTTACAATTTCTTTATCAGCTAACTTATAGCCATATCTAAAGTTATTCTTATGTTCGGCAATAATAAAATCTCGAGTATCAATATTTGTCAAAATAGGTTCACCAACTAAAAATTTTGAATTATTAACATCTATAAGTCCTTCTTCAGTTAAAGATACCTTAGTTTCACTTTGATATATGTCAAAATAATATAAAGGAATAAGGTTTTGATCATATTTATAACTGCTTGTTAGTTCTATATATTCTCCATCAACAGTTTTAGCCATTAACGTATTTTTAAAATTATATGTTATATCTGTAACGGTAGCTCCGTAGGTAGAATTATAAGCTCCTAATTCAAAAGTTGTAAACTCTCCTGATTCTGGATCTAATGCCTTTATTATATCAAAATGAGTAGCCTCTACATATCTACTCTGATAAGTTACAGGATCCCTTTCTAAAAGATAAAGGTAAGTGTGCGGACCAATTCTTTCACCCGTAAAAATATCTTTTCTATATATTTTAGATGGTTGAGCAAACCTATACTTTATATGGTTATTAAAAGGATTCATAGGAGATATAAAATCAGCAAAGATCGCACACAAATAAAGGATTATCAAAACCCATAAAGAAATCATCCCTAACTTATGTTTCCTTAGTGCTCTCCAAATAAGAGCAGGTGTAGACATAAATTCTCTTTCAAAAAGTTCTTCACCGTTTTCTAATTCACCTATTTGATTGTCAACTTTTACGTCTTTATTTTTTTTGCCATCCACTTATCTATCCCTCCATTAAGCACTCATTCTAAGCCTTACTCGAGGATCAGAAGCTGCTAATAATAAGTCAGCTATTAAATTACCAATAACTAACAATATTCCTTGCAAAAGTAAATTAGCCATAACTAAATAAATATCTTGTTGAAAAATTGCATCTCTCATTAAAGTACCGAGACCCGGCCATGAAAAAATATATTCCGTAATAAGAGCTCCTCCAAGTATTGAAGATAAACTGAAACCAAGAGAGGTAATTATAGGGTTTATCGCATTTCTTAAAGTATGCTTGTATATAACAATATCTTCCGGCATTCCTTTTGCCCTTGCAAATTCTACATAATCTTGATTCATTTCATCAAGCATTTGCCCTCTCATAACACGCATAGTCCCAGCTAATGAAGCTGTTCCTAAAGTAACCATGGGTCCAGTAACATGCCAAAAATAATCTCCAATTTGCTTGTACCAGGGCAAATTAGCGAACTCTCGAGATAACATTCCTCCAATAGGAAAAATACCTGTATTTGCACTCCACATCAACCACAAAAGTGCGAAAAAAAAGTTTGGAATAGAAATCCCTATTAAACCAATTGTTGTAAGGATCTGATCAGTAGCTTTATACTGATGCAAAGCACTAACTATACCTAAAGGTATGCCAATTCCCCAAGTAAAAATAAATGTTGTAACTCCTAACAACAAAGTTGCCGAAAGCCTTCTCATCAATACAACCCACACATCAATTTTATAAACAAAAGAATATCCCCAATTACCTTTTAAAACGTTTCCTAACCACAGGAAATACTGAGTGACAGGTCCTTTATCCAACCCATATAAAGTTTCGAGTTCTTGAATTTTAGCACGAGATATGTTTGGATTTATTCTATAAGTATCTAAAAAATCTCCTGGTGCAAGTTGCATTACAAAAAAAGATACGACAGACACGCCTAATAATACAGGAATGGCAAGAATTAATCTCCTAATTATGTATTTAAGCAAAATAAGTACCTCCTTACCTTCATACTTTTTTACTCACTTTAAAAATTATGAAAGATTCTACAAATTTTTTGACGTTTAGTTTTTTCAAAAATATATCATCAATTTTAATCCTCACAAAATATGAATTTCTTTAACTTTTCGGTACTTGTACCGAATGTGGGGAAGAGGGCTCCGCCCTGAACCCATTGTAAATTCAAAATCTTATTTTTTAAAAATTCTCATTTCTAAAGTTCTTATCTAATCCTTGCAAAATATGAATTTCTTTAACTTTTTCGCTACATGGAGCTAAGAAGAGAGGAGAGAGCTCGGCCCTGAACCCGTTATAAATTCAAAAGCTTGTTTTTAGAAAGTTGTCATTTCTAAAGTACCTATTTATACTTTTTTACTCACTTTAAAAATTATGAAACTCAGATTCTACAAATTTTTTGACATTTAGTTTTTTCAAAAATACATCATCAATTTTAATCCTCACAAAATATGAATTTCTTTAACTTTTTCGCTACTTGCATGGAAAATAGATAGAAGACTTTACACTAAATCCACTTTAAATTCTAAAAATTATTACCCAAAAGATCTTAATTTCTAAATCATTTATTTTAAAAAATTACTGTCTTTCAAAATTCTACAGCCTAACTTTTATCTGCCTTTTAGATTTAAATTTTTAAAAAATCTTCATTTTTATTTTATATTATTTATAAATCATCTTATCTCTAATTTAAAAAGGCAGAAGGTTTCCCCTCCGCCTTCTCACATATATCGAATCTAAATTATTATTCTTTCCAAGCGTACTCGATTGCCCATAAACCAGGTGAATAAGAGTACCCATACGGATTAATCGTTCCATATTTTTCTACAGGATACAAATGCAAAGTATTTTTATGGATATTCAAATAATTTTGAGAAACAGTATAAACAAGTAATTGATTTTCAGCGATCAATAATTGCCATTCATCCCACAGTTTTTGGAGTTCTTCTTTGTCTAAAATAGAACGTTGAATTCTCATTATTTCGTCTATTCTTTTTTCTGCCGGATGTACCCAATATTCATTCGGATCTACCCAATCCATAACTTCTGGAGACCAATTCCAGAAATGTAAGCCTCCATCCAATAACCATACATTGCCACCCCAACCAGGATCGTCTCCACCAACTAACCCTATGATAATAGCATCCCAGTTCGGAGAATACATTCTTTGAACAAGTGCATTAAACTGTACAGGTCTATAGTTTACTTTTATGCCAAGTTTAGCCAAAGAATCTACGAGAATAACCGCGGTTTCATCTCTCATTGCATTCTCAGCATTAGTATTCAACTCAAATTCTACAACATTTCCGTTCCAGTCTATTAATTGACCTTTATCATTCCAAGAAAATCCTCCCTCTTGAAGTAATCTTCGAGCTGTAACAAGAGAATATCTGAAACCAAGATTTTCTACTTCTGGATTATAGAAAGCAGAAGAACTTGTTCTTGGACCGTAAGTTGGCTCTCCTAAACCATTGTACAAAGTATCTATAATAGTTTGCTTATCATAAGCATACGCAACAGCCTTCCTGAAATTATCGTTTCTAAACCATTCTCTATGAACAGGATCTGCCGCATTGAAATTAAAAGCAACAAAGTTAGAAGCCGCTGTGGTTGGACCTACTATTACTCTCCAACCTTTTTGTGCAGCTTTTGCTCTCAAAGAAGGGAAGTCCTTTGCTTGAGGCCCTATCATATCTATTTCACCGGCTTCAAATTTTAACCTTTCAACGTTCGTGTCCGAAACAATTTCAAAAACTATCCTATCAAGGTAAGGTAATTGAACACCGTCTTTTGATTTAGCAAAATAATAAGGATTCCTTTCAAGAGTTACTCTCACACCTTCAATATATTCCGTAACTCTAAACGGTCCTCCTACCACTATTTGATTAACCTGCTCAACAGTCCATGTGGACTGAAATGTTTCTGCATCGGTGACTTTGTCTTCAAGAACATGTTTAGGCATTATTGCAAAACCACCCAAAGTTTCAAATCCAAATCTAAATCTACTTGGATATTTGAACATAAGTTTATTACCTTCAACCGTTAGCTCTGGAAGGTTTCCCTCTGAATCCTTATAAAAATCATTACCATCAGCTGTTAAATCCGGGACTATAATTTTTTCCCATGTAAATACTACATCATCTATTGTCAATGGATGACCATCTGACCACTTTACTCCTTCTCTCATTACAAACCAATATAGAGTACCTCCATCTTCTGTAGTCTCAACGCCCCATTCCTTTGCAAGAGAAGGCTCCGTAGGTTGACCATAAAAATCGCTACCTAAAAGTGAAATATCTCCTTGGTTTATTACAACTGACGAAGAAGTCTCTTGAGCCCAGTATGTATTTAAGGTTTTTGGACCAGCTGTTGTTGCAAGGTAAAGAGTTCCACCTTTTTTCCCACCTTCTACATCAGCTATCAACCACTCAGGATTGTAAGCCTCCTGAGCAAAAAGTACTAATGTACTTAACAAAAGGACTAAAACCACTAAAAACTTTTTCATGCATACCCCTCCTTTTTTGTTATTTTCGTTTAATGTAATTTACTGACTTCCTTATTCTTTGAAAAATTTTCTTCTGCTTGATATAAAAAGCATGCTACTTGATGTTTTTCATTAACTTTATAAAAATCTGGATAATTTTCTTTACATAGGTTCATTGCAAATCTACATCTTGGATTGAAAAAACATCCTTTAGGTCTATTAACTGGACTTGGCACTTGTCCCTTTACAAGGTACTTTTTTCTGTCTCTTCTCTTCTTAGGATCAGGTAATGGTGCAGCTTCAAGTAAAGCTTGAGAATATGGGTGTAAAGTATTGTCAAATATTTCAGTTCCATCTCCATATTCTACGACCCTTCCTAAATACATAACCCCTACATGATCCGAAATAAACCTTACTAATCCCAAATCGTGAGAAATAAAAAGATATCCAACTTTAAATTCTTTCTGTAACTCTTTGAGTAAATTAATTATTTGTGCTTGAACTGAAACATCAAGTGCTGAAGTTGGCTCGTCTAAAATTATCAATTTAGGATTTAAAATTATAGCTCTTGCTACTGCAACTCTTTGCCTTTGTCCACCAGAAAATTGATGTGGATATCTATCTGAATGATATGATTTTAAGCCTACTTTTTGTAAAATATCAAGTACAATATTTTTAGCTTGAAGCCTATTTTTAGCAATTCTATGAAAAAGCAAAGGTTCCATCAACATCTGACCCACGGTCATTCTTGAATTTAACGAAGAAGTTGGATCTTGAAAAACAATTTGAACACTTTTTCTAAATTGCGCTCTTTTATCATCAATGCCTCTATACATGTATTCAAAGAACTTTTCCTTACCATTATCGAAATAGTATTTGAGATATTTTTTTTCAACATCCTCTACTTCTTCTAAAACTTTTTCTTTACTTCCAAATTTATCTAAAAATTCATCTGCTTTATCAATGTATTCTCTTTGTAAATATTTTATCCCTTCTCTTTTACTCAGAAAATAATGTGATGTCTCTTCATCGTTTAGGAATATTTTGCCTGTTGTCGGGTCTTCTAATCTTAAAATAGTTTTCCCTACAGTTGTTTTTCCACAACCAGATTCTCCAACTAAACCATATGTTTCATTTTCATCTAACTCTAAGCTTACTCCATCCACTGCTTTTATATATCCTACTGTTCTATCTATCAAGAACCCTTGTTTTATAGGAAAATATTTTTTGAGATTTCGAACTTTTAAAAGCATTAAAGTGCCTCCTTGCTGCTATCTAAAAATTTTGAGCCATCTTTAGAAAATGTTGTATTAGGATTAAAACATCTCAAAAAATGATCTTCTTCAATTTCAACAAGATCCGGCCATTCTTTCTTACATTTATCTATTGAATTTTGACATCTTGGCAAAAAAGGGCACAATGGAGGTGGATCAAGCATCACTGGAGGCTGACCTTTTATAGGATTGAGCTCCTCTTTCTTTATATCATGCCTTGGAATACATGAAAATAGTGCATTAGTATATGGATGCATAGGTTTTTCAAATAATGTATAAATGTCTGCTACTTCCATCTGTGTACCACCGTACATAACCATAACTTTATCTGCAATTTCAGCAATAACAGATAAGTCATGAGTTATATATATTAAGCCCATTTCATATTCGTTTTGCAAATCTTTCATCAATTCTAATATTTGAGCTTGAATGGTAACATCTAAAGCAGTAGTTGGTTCATCAGCTATAAGAATTTCAGGATTACAAGAAAGGCTTATAGCTATAACTATCCTCTGCCTTTGCCCGCCTGAAAACTGAAAAGGATAATTATCTATTCTTTCATCAGGATTAGCTATTCCTACATCATCTAAAAGCTTTATAGCTCTCTCTCTTGCTTCATCAATTGACACGTTCTGATGATATACTATAGTTTCTATCATTTGATCAGCTATTGTAAACATTGGATTCAACGAAGACATTGGATCTTGAAAAACCATGCCTATATGTTTTCCTCTTATTCTAGTAAAATCTTTTGATTTTATCTTTGCAAGATCTACATATTCTTTTTGACCTTTTTTATTAAACTCATCGGTATAAAACAAAATCTGACTATCTTCCGTAACATAACCAGGTTTCTTTATTAAACCCATAACCGACTTCATCGTAACACTTTTACCTGATCCCGTTTCTCCAACAATACCCAGTGATTCATTTTTATTTAAGGTAAAAAAAACTTGATTTACAGCTTTTACTGTTCCTTCTGCTATAGGAAAATGAGTACTTAAATTTCTCACATCAAGTATTGGTATATCCAATATATTCACCTCATCAGCTGATTATAAGTTCGAATCCTATTATTTTTTATTTCTAAAAAACCTTTATTTATTATGTCTCCATTAATTATAATATATGTGAACACGAATTGTCAAGCAAGAAAAGTTTAAATAAACAATTTTATTCATATTTATTAACAATTATTTGTTTTTGGTGAAAAATATTTCATTGTTCCTTTTTCATTTTTAAAAAATGAAAAAAAATTCATTTTCACGTTTTTAATATTTTTTTTGATCTTTCCATAGTTCTTTTAATCTTTCTTTTATCCTTTTTTCAACGCCAATATCTTTGGGAGTAAAAAACTGTAGTTTTTCAAAACCTTCAGGCATATAACTTTCTTTTACAAATCCTCCATAATCGTGAGGATACTTATAATTTAAACCGAATCCTTGTTTTTGCATCGTTTTATTTAAGGGATTTATTAATTTGGCAGGTATTTCAAAATTATTTTGACTTATAAATTCTTTAGCTTGAGCATAAGCTAAATAAGACGAATTAGATTTTGGACATGCACACAAATAAAGTGTTGCTTCAGATAAAGGCAAATAACATTCAGGATATCCTATATGTTCTGTTGCCACCATCGCAGAAACTGCTATGTTTATAGCGTTAGGGTCAGCTAAGCCAATATCTTCTGAAGATAAAATAACCATTCTTCTTGCAATATACATAGGATCTTCACCGCTTTCTAACATGTAAGCAAGATATAAAATAGCGGCGTCTGGATCACTACCTCTTACACTTTTTATATAAGCAGAAATGAAACCATACTTACTTTTTATATCATAATTCAATCGATATCCTGTGAAATCTTTCAACAATTCAAGAGTTATTTGATTATTTCCAGCTTCTTTAGTAGTTTCTATTAAATTCATTATTCTTCTTATATCTTTTCCAGCGTATTCGACGAGTGCTTTTCTTGCTTCTTTTTCTATTCTTAAATCACCATAATATTTTTCAATATTATCAAATAAAATTTCATAATCTTTTTCGGCAAGTTCGTTAGTCTTGAAAACTAAGATCCTGGATAGTAATGCAGGGTTAATGCTAATAGCAGGATTTTCGGTTGTCGCTCCTATCAGCGTTAATTCACCTGTTTCAACGCTTAAAAGTAAAGTATCTTGTTCTGCCTTATTAAGTCTATGTATTTCATCCACAAACAGTAGTTTTGATTTCGAAAAAAGGTTGTTTTCTTTCTCTATAATACTTTTTATCTTTTTCTTACCTTCAAGAGCACCAGAAATAGAATAAATTTCATATAAATCTTTAATGTCATTTAATAAAGCTCTAATTATAGTTGACTTTCCACTACCTGGCTCTCCCCAAATAACGAAAGATCTTATTCTTTTATTATTTACCCAGGTTTTTAGTATTTCTTTTAACTTTTCATTACCTAAAATATCTTCTATCTTTTGAGGCCTGATTTTTTCATATAGAGGTTCTGTACCAGTCAATAGTGTTCTTCACTCCTTCTTGAAGTTTTAACTTTGGATACCAACCTAAAACTATTTTTGCCTTATCGTTTGAAAGCAAACTAACATTTATATCTCCGGCTCTTTGGGGTTTATAAATGGGAAATTTATTATATTCTGTTTCTTTCTTCATAATATTAAAAAGTTCATTTATTGTGGTTTTTGAATTTGTAGAAATGTTAATAACTTCTTTATCACCTTTCTGCAAAGATAAGATATTCGCTTCAACAACATCGTATACATGTATAAAATCTCTAACTTGCTCTCCATCTCCATAAATATATGTTTCTTCATTGTTTAACATTTTTTCAGTAAAAATAGCTACTACACCTGCTTCCCCTTTAGGAGTTTGCTTAGGTCCATAAACGTTTGAATATCTCAAAATTGAATAGTTCAATGAATATTGATCTGAAAAAAATCTTATATAATGTTCACTCGCCAATTTTGAAATAGCGTAAGGACTCATAGGATGTGGGCAATATTCTTCACTTGTTGGTATTGGTGCATTATCCCCGTATATTGCACCACCTGTAGAAGAAAAAATAAGTTTCTTGACCCCATACTTTAAACAAAGTTCCAATAAATTTAAAGTGCCCATTATGTTAATTTCTGCGTCTTTATTAGGATTTTTAACAGAATCAGGAACAGAAATTTGTGCCGCCAAATGAAAAACATAATCAAATTTATGTGATTCAAAAATCATATCTAAAACCTTATAATCTCGAATATCCTGTTGATAAAATAAAGCTAACGGTGATAAAAAATCTGCATTCCCTGTTGAAAGATTATCTACCACAACTACAGTATGACCAATTTCTATCAGTTTATCTACAAGGTTAGAACCTATGAATCCTGCTCCGCCTGTAACAAGTATTTTGTATTTTATTTTTTCTTCCATAAATACCTCCCAAATTCTAAACTTTTACTCACTTTAAAAATTCCGAAAATCAGATTCTATAATTTTTTGAATCTTAGTTTTTTCAAAAATACTTCCTCAATTCTAATCTTTACAAAATATGAAATCCTTTAACTTTTTCGTTATTTTTACCAAAAGAAATGGAGAAGGGCTCCGCCCTGGACCCGCTTTTAAATTCAAAAGCTTATTTTTAAAAACTTCTCATTTCCAAAATCTCTATCTAATCCTCAATTCTAATCTTTACAAAATATGAATTCCTTTAATTTTTTCGCTACTTGTACCGAAAGAGGGAAGAAGGGCTCCGCCCTGGACCCGCTTTTAAATTCAAAAACTTATTTCCTAAAAATTCTTTTTGCTAAAATACTTACACGTTTAAAATAAAAACATTATTTCTTTGCTATTTTTGAATTGTAGAAAGATGTTATATACAATGGTTTTGTCTCTGCGTTCTAAAACAAGAGGTTTAATTGATATTTTATCTCAGACTTTTATGTGGATTATTTTTATATTATAACATTCATTGCCGAATTCTGTATCTTTTGTTAAAGATTATTTTTTGTAAATTAAGTAGCAATAAATGAAACTTTTATGTTATAATTATTTTTAACTAATTAAAATTTCGTGTTTTTGTAAATTTGAAGGGAGGAAAAAATATGGCTGAGTATGAAATTTTTGATCCAAACGAGGAATTCAGAGAAAAAAATAAAAATGGGAACAATAGATGGAAAGGTATTATAATTATCATAATTATTGTAGCCTTAGGCGCATATTTCCTAACTGGTGTTTATCAAGTTGGACCTTCAGAAGTTGCTTTGGTGAAAACTTTTGGTGCTTATACTTCAACTACAGGGCCTGGCATACACGTTCATCTTCCTTATCCTTTTCAATCTCACGTTAAAGTTAATGTAAGAACTATAAATAAAATAGAAATTGGATTTAGAACTTTTGGCACTGGCCCAACTCTAAGTTATAGAACAGTGAATGAGGAAGCAAATATGATAACAGGTGATGAAAACATTATTAGTATAGAAGCTGTAGTTCAATATAGAATAAACGATCCTATATCTTATGCTTTTAATGTTATCCAAGGGCACGACTTAGTTAAAGTTACTTCTGAAAGTATCTTAAGAGAAAGGGTTGCCCTTTCTAATTTGGACGATGTTTTAACCACTGAAAGAGATAGAATAGCCATGGAATCGGCCCAAATCATACAAGAGATTCTTGATTCTTACAATTCGGGTATTCAAATTGAAAATGTTTATCTTCAATCAGTTAATCCACCGAATCCGGTAGTGGCTGCATTTGATGATGTAAATAACGCAAGACAAGACCAAGAGAAATTTATAAATGAAGCTAGAAGATATACAAACAATATAATACCAAAAGCCGAAGGAGAAGCTCAAAAAATTTTAAATGAAGCTCAAGCCTATGCTTACGAGCAAGTTGCTAAGGCAACAGGTGAAACAGAAAGATTTAAAGCGATATTATATGAGTATCAGAACGCTGAAGAAATAACAAGGAAAAGGATGATTCTTGATTCTGTTGAACAAATGATTTCGAATGCTAATATTAAAATTCTATCAGAAAAAGGAAATAGCTTAAATTTACTTGATTTAAGCAAATTAATTGGTGGTGATATGAAATGAAAAACACTACTTTATGGGCAATAATAATTATTATAATATTTTTGGGTGTATTTTTTTCATTAACTTCTTTTTACATTGTGGATCAGACTCAGCAAGCAGTTGTTTTAAGATTTGGTCAAATAAAAAATGTAAAGACAGACCCTGGTATCTACCTAAAGGTTCCTTTTGTTGATAATGTTGTTAAATTAGATAAGAGATACATGATTTATGATATCGCACCTGAAAGAGTTATAACAGCTGATAAAAAAACTATAATTTCTGACACATATGCAATATGGAGAATAGTGGATCCTCAAAAATTTATAGAAACTTTAAGAACTGTTGAAGTAGCTCTTAATAGGTTAGATGACATAGTATATTCTCACGTTAGAGATGTAATTGCGAAGTATACATTTGAGGAAATACTTTCAAAAAAAAGATTGGAAATATTGGATGAAATAAAAAATCGCAGTAAAAATTCTTTAGAAAGTTTTGGTATAGAAATTGTTGATGTTAGAGTTAAAAGAACTGATCTACCACAAGAAAATGCTCAGGCAGTTTATGAGAGAATGAATGCTGAAAGATATTCTATTGCTTCACAAATACGAGCAGAGGGCGAAAGAGAAGCCCAAAAAATGCGGTCAGAAGCTGACAGACAAGCAAGCATGATAATTTCAGAGGCTAAAAAAGAAGCCGAAATAATAAGAGGAACAGCCGAAGCGAGTTCCACTGCTATTTATTCTCAAGCATATTCTTTAGACGAAGATTTTTTTGAATTGCAGAGAATAACTAATATCTATATAAATTCTTTTGAGGACAGTATTTTATTTATTCCAACAGATTCACCTCTACTTAAATATTTCTATGAACTAGAGTAATAATTCATTAATTTAAATATGGTGCATGAAATGAATTTCAAAGATAAAATAGGAAAGATAGATCAAATCTACAGAAATTTAAATTTAAGATACCCTAATAATTCACATCTACCCACACACGCGAGTGTATTATTGATAGCAACTGTGCCTGTTAAACCAAATTGTTCTATAGTAGAGTTAGGAAGCGGTATAGGACATGTTAGCTTAGTCCTTGCAAAATTATATGAAGATATCAAGATTACTGGAATTGAAATACAGCGGGAATTATATAATTTTTCTATATTTAATAAAGAATCAAATAACATAGAAAATGTAGAATTTATAAATATTGATGCAAGAGATGTAAGTCGCCATTTTCATGCAGAATCTTTCGATTTTTTGATTTCCAATCCTCCACACTATTTTGAAGGATTAAAAAGCGAAAAAAAAGATAGAAGAGAAGCAAGATCTGCAGAAAGCATAGAAATCTTAGGAGATTTCGTCTATGCATCAAAATTTCTTTTAAAAAACAAAGCTTTAGGCTGTTTTGTAATTCATCCATATGTTTTGTCAGATTTTTTATTTTTTTTAGAAAAAAACAACTTGAAACCACAGCATATATATATAGCATACGGAAACAAAGATAAACAAGCCCAACTTGTTTCTGTGATCTTTAGAAAAAATGGAGGTAGAAATTTTGTTATTCATGCTCCAATATTTTTCTCAGATTGGAAAAGGCAACAGGGACTTTAGAAATTATAATTTTCAGAAAATGAGCATCTGAATTTAAAATAGGTCCGACAGAGATCTTAAAATTTCTAAAGATAGTATTTTACCAAATAAAGGAGACTTAAAAGTTGAATGTATTAGATATAATAGCTCTTAAAGAAGGATACAAAAAATCTAACAAAGAAATAATAGAAATAGTTAAAACTTGTACTTTGCCCACTTTATTTAAGGAAGATTTTGAGGATAGAAAAAGACAATTAGTGAAACAATTAAACCAAGTAAAGGATTTAAAGATATTAAGTTACTGGGATGATGAATATCCTGAACTATTAAAAAATATAAGTGATCCACCTGTTATACTTTACTTCATGGGAGATATTTCACTTCTTAAAAGTAACACTGTTTCTATTGTTGGAACAAGGAAACCCACTAATTACGGCAAAACTATATGTGAAGAAATTGTAAAAAATCTAAATGCTTACACCATAGTAAGTGGTATGGCATATGGTATCGATGCAATAGCTCATCAAAATGCTAAAAAAACAATAGCTATATTTGGCAACGGCATTGATATAATATATCCTAAATCAAATGAATGGTTGTATCACAAAATCAAAAAAGAAGGACTAATAATTTCTGAATATTTTCCCGGAACTAAAGCTGCTAAATATACTTTTCCATATAGAAATAGAATAATAGCTGGTTTATCTGAAAAAACTATCATTGTCGAAGCCGCAAAGAAAAGTGGTTCTTTAATAACTGCCAGATACGCCTTAGACTATGGAAGAGAAGTAATTGCTGTTCCTGGAGATATTACGCGCCCAAACTCCTATGGCACAAATTATTTGATTTACTCAGGAGCCATTCCTTTGCTTTCTTTTAAACATTTGCAGGAAATATTCAATATTAATGAATATGAAAATACCTCTTTAGTTGAAAGTGAAAATAGCGGTTTAGCAGAAAAGATTTTAAAATTAATTGAGGAAGGCACGGATAATTTAGATACGATATGTGACAATTTACCAGAAGAAGATATTTCTTTAATTTTATCAACTATTTCTCAATTAGAGATTATGGGGAAAATTTCTCAGGAAAATGGAAAGTATATTGTTAAATTCAGATAATTTAGAAACGAATAATTTTTAAAAGTAAGCGTTTGAATTTATATTAAACCCGGTGCGTTTAAGTTTTAGAATTTTTAAAGATATTATTATATTAAATTCTAATGGAGAGTGATAACATGCCTATTTTAAATCCTCAAGAAGTTGAAATGTTGATAAATGGGGATTGCCATGATCCTTTCATTTATTTAGGACTAAGAAAACTTGATAATTCACATTTGGTAATAAGGACAATTCAACCTTTTGCGTCAGAAGTACAATTGATAACCAAAGACAAAAAAATAAAATTAGAAAAAATACATGAAGCGGGACTCTTTGAAAAACAAGTGGAAGGGAGCGAATTTTTCGACTATGAATTTGAATGTATTGCAGAAGATGGTCACAAATGGACTTACAAAGATCCTTACTCTTTTTTACCTATAATTTCTGAATTTGATAGATATCTTTTCAATGAAGGAAATCATTATAAAATTTATGAAAAATTAGGCGCACATCCGATGAAAGTAAATGGAATAGAAGGTGTTTTATTCGCAACGTGGGCTCCCAATGCAAAAAGAGTGAGCGTAGTGGGAAATTTTAATAATTGGGATGGAAGGGTTCATCAAATGAGAGTATTAGGTTCTTCTGGTATATGGGAAATTTTTATACCAGGAGTGGTACAAGGAGATCTTTACAAATTTGAAATAAAGACACAATCAAGTGAATTATTATTAAAAACTGATCCTTACGGTACCTTTTTTGAAGTAAGACCTAAAACTGCTGCCATAGTTTACGATATTGAGAATAAATACAAATGGAATGATTCAAAATGGATGGAAGAAAGAAAAAATAAAAATTGGTTTGAAGAACCGATGTCAATCTATGAAGTGCACTTAGGTTCTTGGGCGAGAAAAGATGAAAATGAATTCTTAAGTTATATCGAACTAGCGAATAAACTTTCTAAATACCTTAAAGAACATCATTATACACACATAGAGTTACTTCCTGTGGCGGAACACCCTTTAGATATTTCTTGGGGATACCAAGTTACAGGATATTTCGCTCCTACAAGTAGATTCGGTAAACCTGAAGAATTTATGTACTTCGTTGATATTATGCACCAAAATGGAATAGGAGTTTTCATTGATTGGGTACCAGGCCACTTTCCAAAAGATTCGCATGCTTTAGGAAGATATGATGGTACGGCTCTATACGAACATTTAGATCCAAGATTAGGCGAGCATAAAGATTGGGGTACATATATATTTAACTACGGAAGACATGAAGTAAAGAACTTTTTGCTTTCCAACGCCTTATTTTGGCTTGATAAATACCATATTGATGGCTTAAGAGTGGATGCAGTAGCATCTATGCTTTATCTTGATTACAGTAGAAACCCTGGAGAATGGGTACCAAATAAATACGGAGGTAGAGAAAATTTAGAAGCTATTGATTTTATAAAACAATTAAATACAGTAACATATGAATATTTTCCTGGAATATTAACTATTGCAGAAGAATCAACAGCTTTTCCAGGAATAACAAAACCTGTGGATGCTGGGGGATTAGGTTTTTCATTTAAATGGAACATGGGTTGGATGAATGATACCTTAAGATATTTTAGTAAAGATCCTATATTTAGAAAATATCATCAAAATGATCTCACTTTTTCTTTGATTTATGCATTTTCAGAAAATTTTATACTTTCTATTTCTCACGATGAAGTAGTTCATGGAAAAAGGTCTCTTTTAGAGAAAATGCCGGGTGATGATTGGCAAAAGTTTGCTAATTTAAGACTTTTTTATTCTTACATGTATGCTCATCCCGGAAAAAAACTATTATTTATGGGTGGAGATATAGCTCAAAGAAAAGAATGGGATTGTTTACATAGTCTTGATTGGCATTTACTCGAATATGAACCTCACAATAAAATAAATCTTTTTGTAAAAGACCTAAATGAATTATACAAAAAACATAGATCTTTATTTGAAATAGATCACAGCTACGAAGGGTTTGAATGGATAGACTTTAATGATTATGATAATAGTGTTATATCGTTCATACGAAAAGCCAAAGATTCTGAAGAAATTATGATTTGTGTATTTAATTTCACACCAGTACCTCGAGAAAATTACAGAATAGGGATACCTAAAAAAGGAGTATACAAAGAAATTTTTAATACAGATTGGACTGAATATTATGGTAGTGGAGTAGATAACCCAAAAGAAGTTTATTCACAAGATATTCCCTTTCATGGAAGAGATCAATCAATTATAATAACTTTACCCCCATTAGCCGCATTATATTTTAAATACATAGCGAAGTAATATGTAATATACTATTAATATACTATTAGTCTCAGAAATTTAAGCTTTAAAATTTTAAAAGATCTATATTATAATTATAAGATAGATACTTTATAAATAAAGATTTTTGAGAAATAAGATTTTGATTTATAGTGAGTTCAGAAAGGGATTTCATTGCGATGACCAAAGACGTGTTAAGTTAAAAATCTTTTATGGTGCAGCATACCATTGATTTTGGTGGTGAAGAAATTAAAAAATAGACAATTATTTAAAATTAGAATAGTGGATGTCTTTTTGAAAAAACTAAGTTTTAAAACATTTATAAAATGTAGATTTTATAATTTCTGCAGCAAGTAAATAATTATAAGAAAATGGAGGTAAAAATGAAAGCCATAATTCTTGCAGGTGGTTCGGGAGAGAGATTTTGGCCTTTATCAAGTTCTGAAAAACCAAAACAATTTTTAAAACTTTTTTCAGATAAAAGTTTAATCAGGGAAACCTTTGAGAGATTGACTTATAAAATGAATATAAACGATATATATGTAATTACATCAGAAAATTATTTTGATCTGACATTAAAAGAACTTCCGGAACTTCCCAAAGATAATATCATATTAGAACCAATTCCAAAAAATACCGCTCCAGCTTGTATGCTCGGCACAAAGTTAGCTGAAAATAATGAAACTTTAATCATACTTCCTGCAGACCATTACATACCAAGTAAAAAAGATTTTTGGGAAACTTTAGATATCGCAATAGTTGGCGCTGAAAAATATGAGGGTTTATTTACAATAGGAATTAATCCAACAAGACCTGAAACTGGTTTCGGTTATATTGAAGCTGGCGAAAATATAGAATCTAATATTTATAAGGTCGTTTCATTTCACGAAAAACCTAATTTAGAAACAGCTAAAAGTTTTTTAGAAAAAGGAAATTTTTTTTGGAATAGCGGCATGTTCGTGTGGAAAAAGAATACTTTTTTGAAAGAAATAAATTTATATGCTCCAGAAATATATAAAGAACTTATAAATGTTGATCCAAAAGATTTTTCTCATTTAAAAAAAGTTATGCCTAAGGTTGAGAAAATAAGTATAGATTATGCCCTTATGGAAAAATCGAAAAATGTTTTTGTGGTCAAGTCAAACTTTATATGGTCGGATGTTGGAAACTGGGTATCAATAAGGGAATTAACAGGGTACAGTGACAAAGATCTTAATGTTGAAGTTATAGATGGTGAAAATGTTTTTGTCAAATCAGATAAGTTCGTTGGTGTCATAGGTTTATCAAATATTATAGTGGTAGAAAGTGAAAACGGTATATTAATAGCAGCCGAAGAAAAGGCTCAAAAAGTTAGAGAAATTTCTCAAAAACTTAAAAAGCTTGGTAAATTCTAAAAAATGACTATATTTGACATATTTATATCAACTATGATATAATTAAATGAAAAGATTTAACAATAAAGAGGTGTTAGGAGTGAAGTCGGGTATACATCCAGAAATGAAACTTATAACTGTTAAGTGTGCATGTGGTGCGGAACATACACTGTATTCAACTATAGATAATTTTAGATTAGATGTATGTTCTGAATGTCATCCATTCTATAAAGGTGAATTGGGTTCACAAATTTTGGACACTGAAGGAAGAGTTCAGAAGTTTAAGAATAAATATAAAGATTTTTTGCAAAATTAAACATTATAAATTATATTATGTAGGGGGGATTTATCAGAAAGCTAAATAATAGGTAAATTCAGTTAAAAAGTTAAAAAGCTTTGTTCGATTGATCCTTGTTGGCGACATTTTATGTCGTTAATCAATCGAAAATAGATAAAATTTGTGGAGGTGAAGACCATCGCCAGGTCCAAAATACTTTTTATGAAAAATAAAAAGGATATTACGGCTTAACAAGGTTTTCGTAATAAAAAAAAACGGGCGAGGTATAAACTGTGGTTAATGAAAGTATATCTGTGGGAGATTTCGTTAAAGGTAAAGTAGTTGACATTAAAAAGTTTGGAGCTTATCTTGAATTAGAAAATAAAGAAGAAGGTTTTGTGCATATTTCAAAAATATCTAAAAAATATGTTAAAGAAATAAGTGAATTTCTTGAAGTGGGACAGGAAGTTGAAGGTAAAGTTATCGGTAAAACAAAAGATGGAAAGTATGAATTGTCACTTAAAGATATTTCTGTAGAAGAACAAGACTCTGAAATCAAATCTGAATCTTTCGAAAAAAGATTAAGCCAATACCTAAAAGATAGTGATAAAAAGATTTCTGAGTATAGGAAACATCTTGATAAAAAACGCAATATAAGAAAAAGATAAAATATAAAAAATATAGAAATTAGAGGGAGCTATCGCTCCCTCTAAATTTTTGTGGTAAAATACTTTTTAGAAGGCATCGAGATATATTGCTTTATTTTTTACTTTTTATATATTAAACACCCTATTTTCTAAAAATGAGGGTTTGAATTTTAAACAGGTTCGAGAAGAAGCCTTATTCCCCTCGTTGAAAGTCTGTCAGACTGAAAGTTTGAGAGGGCGTAACATATCCTTTACTAAACGTAGCAAAGAAGTTAAAAAAAATCATAGTTAGCAAGTAATAGATAGGGACTTTAGAAATGAAAGTTTTCTAAAAATAAGTTTTTGAATTTAAAATGGGTTCAGGGCGAAGTCCTCTCTCTTCTTTTTCGGTACGAGTACTGAAGAAGTTAAAGAAATTCATGGTTAGCAAGTAATAGATAGGGACTTTAGAAATGAGAGTTTTCTAAAAATAAGCTTTTGAATTTAAAATGGGCTCAGGGCGAAGCCTTCTCTTTTCTTTCTCGGTACGAGTATCGAAGAAGTTAAAGAAATTCCTGTTTTGTAATGATTAGAATTGAGAAGTTATTTTGAAAAAGTAAAGCGTGAAAACATTTATAGAATCTGAGTTTTATAATTTCTAAAGTGAGTAAAAATTTTACTTCTAAGGAGGACATAAATTTTGGGCACTTATAAAAGAATAAAAGGAACAAAAGATATTTTTGGAGATGAAATTGATTACTGGAACTACGTTGAAGATACTGCCAAAGATTTATTTCATAGATATGGTTTTATGGAAATTAGAACCCCTATTATGGAAGAAGAGGAACTTTTTAGTAGAGGAATTGGGCAAGATACTGATATAGTTCAAAAAGAAATGTATACATTTGAAGATAAAAAAGGTAGATTAATTACATTAAGACCGGAAGGGACGGCCCCCGTTGCTAGAGCTTACATTGAAAATTCTTTGATAAATTTAGGATCACCACAAAAATTTTTTTACATTGGACCTATGTTCAGGTATGAAAAACCACAATCTGGAAGATATAGAGAATTTTATCAAATAGGGGCAGAAATTTTTGGAACAGATCATCCTTTAGCTGATGCTGAACTTATAGTTTTAGTTTTTGATTATTTAACAACCTTAAAATTAAACAATTTTAAAATTAAAATTAATAGTATAGGAACTCCCAAAAGCAGAGAAAATTACAAAAAAGCTTTGAAAGTTTATTATGAACCACTTATACCAAATTTATGCGAAGATTGCAAAAGAAGATTTAACACTAACATTTTGAGATTGCTTGATTGTAAAATAGACATAGAGACTGCAAAGAAAGCACCTTCTATTCTTGATTATTTAGATGAAGAAAGCCGTAACGATTTCGAGAGTTTAAAAAAATATTTAGAAATATTTGAAATCCCTTATGAAATAGATTCAAGAATAGTTAGGGGATTAGACTATTATTCTAAAACTGCTTTTGAAGTAATACATAAAGATTTAGGAGAGCAAACTGTAATTGTAGGGGGTGGGAGGTATGATAATTTAGTTGAACAATTAGGCGGTCCAAAAACCCCTGCAGTTGGTTTTGCGTTAGGCATAGAAAGAATTATCGAAGCACTAAAAAAGGAAGAAGTCAAAATAAAAAAAAGAGCTTTAATTGATGTATATATAGCTTTTCAAGGGGAAAGAGGCCAAATAGAAGGCATAAAGCTTTCTAAAGAATTAAGAAAAAAAGGGATAAAAACCTTTTTAAATATTTCTCAAAGAAATCTCAGTGGACAGTTTAGACATGCAGATAGATTGAACGCTAGATTTACATTAGTTTTAGGGGAAGATGAAATTTCAAATGACATAGTAACAATAAGAGACATGGAAAGTGGTGAGCAAACTCAAGTTGAAAGAAGCTGGGTAACTGAAATAATCTTAGAAAAATTAAATGAATGAGGTATTTTTGAAAAAATTTAAAGCTAAAAAATTTGTAAGACTTAAGTTTTGGAATTTCTAAAGATAGTAATAAATAATATATGGAGGTAAAAATGATTATAATAAGACCCATATTAATTTTGGTAGGCTTTGTATTATACTACATTCCAATATTACAGTTTGTAGGAATAGCTTTATTATTTTTTAGTTATCACATCCTAATTAAAAATAGAAAAACACATATTGAAAGAATGAAAAAAGTTTATGAATCAAATAATTGGAACTTCCCTGAAATTGATAAAAAAAATCCTTTTATTTGGTTTATTTTATACGTTATCTCTATTGTTATTATGTCTATTTTCTACACAGTTATCATAGAACAAATTGCTTCCTTAAGTTTAGAAGAACTACAAAATTTTGTCTTACCATCATGGCCACTTTATTTAATCTTGGGAGTTTTTGTATTGAGTTGGATTTCTTATTCCAATATGATCAACAGAATAATTAAGGATCAATGGCAGCTTCAAGAATCAGAGTTACAACATCAAATTGTCAAAAATAGATTCATAAAACTAAGAGATGGAAATGTAGCCATGCTTTTTAGAATCATAACTTTAGATTTATATGAGTGGTTTTTATTATTTTTTATGGTTAGAGAAACGACCATGCATTACTTTGAAGATGGTTCTATAATGGAAAACCCTATTGTAACTACTGAAGAAGTATCCACAAACCATATATCGCAGCAAGAGAATGATTCAGATGAGAATTCAAAAGTAATGGAAGATGAAGAAGAAAAAATATATGATCTAATAGTAAATAAAATAAAAAATGTAACCGAAGAGGAAAAATATAGTGCCATTTTTTCAGAAATAACCTCTATAATAGATAAAGATAAAGCCCAACGAGTTTTAAAAAAACTTTTGGACAATAACTATATTACTCAAAGTGAATATGAAAAAATAAAAAGTTTTTTATAAACAAATAGGAGATGATATTTTGTTTGTTCCACTTTCTGGGGCAGATATAACAGAAACTGAAAAAGAGCATGTATCTAATGTACTTAATTCTGGAAGATTGGCTTTAGGACCTTACCTTGATAAATTTGAGAACATTGTAAAAGAATACATCGGCTCAAAATATGCTGTTGCTGTTAACAGTGGAACTTCAGCATTACATCTTATTGTTAAGGCTTTAAATTTTAATAAAGGACAAAAAATGATAGTAACTCCTTTTACTTTCATATCTTCAGCCAATGTTGCTTTATATGAAGGAGGGGTTCCTACATTTGTTGATATAGATCCTTTTTCTTATAATATTTCACAAGAAAATTTAAAGTATTTTGTCGAGAATAATCTTGAAAAGAATGTTAAACTTTTTATGGGAGTAGATATTTTTGGCGTTCCTCTTGATTGGGATAAAGTATATAAATTGCTTCCAGAAAATGTAAATATAATTGAAGACTCATGTGAAGCTTTAGGAGGAGAGTATAAAGGTAAAAAGTTAGGTACTTTTGGGCAGGCAGGGGCATTTGCTTTTTACCCTAACAAACAAATTACTACCGGAGAAGGCGGGATAATTGTAACAGACAACGAAGAATTATATGACATATGTAAATCCATGTCTAACCAAGGCAGAGGCAAAAGCGGAGAATGGCTAATAAGCGAAAGATTGGGTTATAATTATCGCATGGATGAAATGTCTGCGGCTTTAGGTTATGCTCAGATGACAAGAATAAGCGAGATTAGTAAAAAAAGATCTGAAAAAGCTTATAATTACTTTGAATTATTTAAGAAAGAAAAAAGTGTTGTATTGCCATACATTCCCAAAGAGACAACTTCACAAAGTTGGTTCGTTTTTGTCTTACGCCTAAATTTAGATTGGATAAAAGAATTTGTTAGTATTCCTAACTGGGTAGTAAATTATGAGTTACCTATAAAAATAATAGGTGAAAAAAATCGTGAAGAATGGAAAAATATCATAGAAAGATTAAGAAATTTTTTATTTACATTTCTTAAAAAATTAAATGAAAGAGGAGTTCAATCTAAAAATTATTTCCATCCTGTTCATCTTCAACCTTTTTATCAAAAATTTTTTGGTTATTCTGAGGGAGATTTCCCAAAAGCGGAATTAACATCTTGTTTAACCTTTGCTATACCTTTTTTCAGTAATATAACCTTTGAACAACAAGAACATGTATACAAAGTTGTTGTTAAATGTTTGCAGGAGACAAAAAATGAAATCTCTTTCTAAGAGGTCTTTCAAATTAATGATCATTGATTATCTTTTATTTTTTGCTTCTTACATAATAGCTATGTTTATAAGATTCCAACTTGATTTTGCGGAAATGAGTAAATATTTTTCTCCCTTAATTTTGTTTCCTATTGTAATGGTTTTAGCCTTTTATTATTCAGGTATATATAAGTATATTTGGCGTTTTGCAACCCTTAATGAACTAAAACCTTTATTTCAGAGTACTTTAATTGGTTTTTTAATAAACATTTTTATGTTTGAGGTACTGAGAAGATATGTTACAAATTTTTTTGTATTACCTTTTAGTGTTGCAGCAACCGCATCTATTGTAGGTTTAGTTCTTGTTTCTGCAAGTAGGGTATATTGGTTTTCAAAAAATTACAGAAAAAACACAAAACATCTTCAAAGTAGCAAAAATATTTTGATAATTGGAGCCGGTGATGCTGGTACAGAATTATTAGAAGAATATGAAAGACATCCTGAAGAAGGATTCGTAGTTGGATTTTTGGATGACGATATAGAAAAAATTGGAAGAAACATACGTGGTTATCCAGTTTTAGGAAAAACAAATGAAGTTATGGAATTTGTTGAAGATTATAATATTAAAGAAGTTGTTATAGCTATTCCAAGTGCTTCATCTGACCAAATAAAAACAATAATAAACCATATTGATACAACAAAAGTAAGGATAAAAACTTTACCTGGTATTTTAGAAATATTGGACAACAAACTTTCACTGGGATTTTTAAGAGACGTAGATATATCAGATTTGTTAGGAAGAAAAGAAGTTAAAGTAAATTTAGACGAGATCAAAAACTATGTTAAAGGGAAAAAGATCTTAGTAACAGGTGCTGGAGGAAGTATTGGATCAGAAATTTGTAGGCAGGTACTGCCCATGAATCCAGAAATACTGTTTTTACTTGGAAAAGGTGAAAACAGCATTTTTCAAATAAAAAATGAGTTGGAAGACAAATTCCCCAATGCAAAGATAGAAGAAATAATAGCAGATGTTTCTGATGAGAATAGAATGAGGCACCTTTTCTCGAAACATAAATTCGATGTTGTTTTTCACGCTGCGGCACATAAACATGTCCCATTAATGCAGAAGAATCCTACTGAAGCTTTGAAAGTTAACACTCTCGGTACTTATTATACAGCTAAACTTGCGGGGGAATTTGGAGTTGAAAGGTTTGTGTTTATTTCAACAGATAAAGCAATTAAACCAACTTCTGTCATGGGTGCTTCAAAAAGATTGGGAGAAATGGTTATAAAATCTTTGTCAGAATCTTTTAAAACGAAATACGGTATTGTGAGATTTGGAAATGTTTTAGGAAGTAGAGGAAGTGTGATTCCAATATTTAAAGAGCAAATTAAAAAGGGAGGTCCTGTTACTGTAACTCATCCAAAGATGAAGAGATATTTTATGACTATACCAGAAGCAGTATCCCTGGTTTTACAATGCGGAGAATTTGCTCGAAAATCAGAAATATTCGTACTGGATATGGGAGAGCCAGTAAATATTGATCAATTGGCAAGAGATTTAATAAGGCTTTCTGGATATATTCCGAATCAAGATATAAAAATTGTTTATACAGGTATTAGACCCGGTGAAAAACTTTACGAAGAACTTTTCCTTCAAGATGAAAATTTTGAAAGAACAAAAAACGATAGAATTTATATTGCTAAAACAACTAACAATTTTTTCAATAAAAATAATTTGAAGGCTTTTATAGATAAAGTCAATAAAATTATTACAGAAGAAGACTTAATCAGTTTGGAAAAATTTTTTAAAGATTACATAGAAGATTCAAAAGTTGATTTAACAACGATCAACTATATCGATGAATAACATTAAAAGGAGGAATATGTCGATGAAAGCATTAATACTATGTGCAGGTAAGGGAACACGATTAAGACCTTTAACTTTTACAAACGCAAAACCTTTAATACCTATTGCAAACAAGCCTACTATCATGTACAGTTTAGAGAAAATAAAAGAAGCTGGAATAATAGACATAGGATTAGTAGTGAGTCCCGAAAATATAGAAGATTTTCAAAAAGTTTTAGGCGATGGAAGTAAATTTGATTTAAAAATAACTTATATAATTCAAGAACACCCTCAAGGGCTTGCACATGCTGTAAAAGTTTCTCAAAGTTTTATCGATTCAGACAATTTTGTAATGTACTTAGGAGACAACTTAATAAATTTTGACCTCAAAAAATTCATAGAGAAATTTAAGCAAGGAAGTTTTGAATCTTATATTTTGTTAACTCCAATTGACAATCCCTCAAACTTTGGGATTGCTGTAATTGAAGATTCAAAAGTTGTAAAAGTTATTGAAAAACCGAAAGATGCTCCATCTAATCTTGCCATAATTGGTGTGTATATATTTACTCCTAAAATATTTGAAGCTATAGACAATATTTCTCCTTCCTGGAGAGGGGAACTTGAAATTACAGACGCTATTCAATGGCTTATAGAAAACTCAAAAAATGTTGGTGCCTATATAATAGATGGATGGTGGAAAGATACAGGAAAACCTGAAGATCTTATCGAAGCAAATAGAACCATATTGGGTGAGTTGAGAGATATATCGATCGAAGGAGATGTAAGGCAAGATTCTTTAGTTCAAGGTAAAGTAAAAATTGGAAAAAATACTAAAATTATAAATTCGGTAGTTAGGGGACCAGCTATAATAGGTGAAAATACGACAATTAATAACGCATATATCGGACCATATACAAGTATTGGGGACGGAGTTTATATTACTTCCTCAGAGATAGAAAACAGCATTATATTAAACGATGCAAACATAGCGAATATTTCTCTTAGAATTGATTCTTCTATTATTGGAGAAAATGCTACCTTGATCTCTGCAGAACGAAAACCTTATTCCATAAAACTTATTGTTGGAGATTATAGCAATATACAAATCCCAAAATAAAATTTTTGAGGTGTTAAACAATGAATGAATTATTAGAAAGAATAAAAACGTTGTGGAACAAACTTTATTTTAATAAATATCAAGAAAAATTAGACGAATTTATAAACTTTTTGAAAACTAAAAAAGATTTCATAACATACATGCCTGAGGATAAGTTTTGGTACAAAAAAGGATTATTATATTCAACTTATGTTGATTTGTTTGCAGGCAATTTTGAGAAAATGACAGAAAAATTAGATTATCTGAAGGATTTAGGAGTTACTATACTATGGTTACTACCTATATTAGAATCTCCAATGAAAGATCAAGGGTTTGATATTTCAGATTTTTATAATGTCAGAAAAGAGTTAGGAGGAAACGAAAGCTTTTTTAAATTTGTTGAAGTAGCTCATGATAAAGGCATCAAAATTTTATTTGACATTGCAATAAACCATACTTCCATAGAACACCCTTGGTTTCAAGAAGCAAAAAAATCGAAAGATTCAAAATATAGAGATTATTATATTTGGAGTATTGATGATAAAAAATATTCTCAAGCTCGACTTTTATTTAAAGGTATGGTAAATAGCAACTGGACTTATAACCCAGAAACAAACGATTACTATTTTCATAGGTTTTATGAGATACAGCCCGATTTAAACTATAAAAATCCTGACGTATTGGTAGAAATGATAAAAGTCTTTACTTTTTGGAAAGAACATGGCGTAGATGGCTTTAGAATGGATGCAGCTCCTTTTCTTTGGAAAGAAGAAGGAACTAACTGTGAAAATTTAATTCAAACTCATTGGATTTTAAAAATCTTTAGAGCTTCTTTAGATTATTTGAAAGAGGGAACCGCTCTTATTGCTGAAGCAAACCAACCTCCAAAAGATGTTGTAGCTTATTTTGGTAACTCTGATGAATGCCATGTAGCTTATCATTTCCCAGTTATGCCTAAGATATTTTTAAGTATAGCCGAAAGTAATCCGAACTATATAATAGATACTCTTTCTGAAAAAATAACTCCTCCTATTCCCAAGGATTGTCAATGGTTTGTTTTTTTAAGATGTCATGATGAGTTAACATTAGAATTTGTTGAACCAGAGGAACGAAAAAAGATGTTAAAATATTATCTTCTTGATAATAGATGGATCTTTAGGGAAGGGGAAGGAATTGCCGGTAGATTATATAATCAAATGAATAAAGATTACAGAAAAGTATTGTTAGCTTATTCAGTGCTATTTTCTTTAAAAGGAACACCTATAAATTACTACGGTGACGAAATCGCAATGGAAAATAACGAAGAATTTTATAAAAAAATGACCGAAAAAATTGGTCACAAAGATTCAAGATTTTTCAATAGAGGTCCTTTTGATGATAAAAAAATGTTAGAAGCGTTAAATTCTTCTGAAACGGATAGCTATAAAGTGTTTCATGGTATTAAAAAGATGATTGAAATAAAGAAAGAAAATGAAGAATTATTTTCAATGGAACCAATATACGAAAATGTCAACGGAATCTTTAAAGTTAGTAGAAAACTCGAGAAAAAATCACTTATTATTTATAATAATCTAACCCCTAAAAGCCAAATCATAGATAACATAGAAATACAAGCTTATAGTTATTTTTGGAAAGTTGATCTTTAGTAGAAATTTATTAAAGTTAGATTGTTCCATAAGGATTTTGGAAATGAAGATTTTCGAAAAATAAGCTTTTGAATTTAAAACGGATTCAGGGCGGAGCCCTCTCCCCTACTCTTCGGTACAAATACCGAAAAACTAAAGAAATTAAGAATTAGTAAGGGTTAGAAGCAGGAAGGTATTTTGTAAAAAGTTAACCGCTGAAATATCTATAAAATGCGAAGTTTCGAATTTTTAAAGTGAGCATATATTGTTTGATAGGGACTTTAGAAATGAGAATTTTTTAAAATTAAACTTTTGAATTTAAAATGGGTCCAGGGCGGAGCCCTTTCCCCTACTCTTCGGTACAAATACCGAAAAACTAAAGAAATTAGGAATTAGTAAGGATTAGAAGTGGAGAGGTGTTTTGTAAAAAAACAATTCTAAAACATATATATAATAAGGATTCTAGAATTTCTAAAGTGAGTATATATTTTTGATATAAGGAGGGTTGTGTCTTGTTTTTAGATAAACTTAAAAAAAATCAAAGAGAAAAAAATTCTTTTATATGTGTTGGTCTTGATAGCGACATAGAAAAATTACCAGCACGGTTTAGAAATGAAGGAGTTAAAGGTATTGAAAACTTTAACAAATATATAATAGATCAAACTTACGAGCATGTTTGTGCTTATAAAATAAATATCGCTTTTTACGAGATGCTCGGATATAAAGGCATTCAAGCTTTTGAAAACACTGTAGAATTTCTTAAAACTAATTTCGAAATTCCTGTAATAATCGATGCAAAAAGAGGGGATATCGCAAATACAGCAAAAGCATATGCAAAATATTATTTTGAATATTTGAAAGTAGACTCTATTACAGTCAATCCATTAATGGGTTTAGACAGCTTGGAACCTTATTTATTATTTCCTTCCTCACATATATTTGTTTTGGCTTTAACTTCCAATCCTGGAGCAAAAGATTTTATTATTCCAAACAAGTTATACTTACAAATATTAGAAAAACTAAATTTTTTAAAGAATACATATACTAATCAAATAGGCGCAGTTATAGGAGCTACACAAAAAGAATATTTTGAAGAAATATTAGAAAAATATAGAGGTTTTAACTATTTAATCCCTGGGATAGGTAGTCAAGGAGGATCTTTAGAAGATATTACAAAGCTTATAAATAAAGGAGAAACGGTCGTTATTAATGTTTCAAGGAGTATAATATTTTCAGAAAATCCCAAAAAAGCTATTTTAGAATATCAAAATCTCCTGAACAATATACAATTTTAAAATTTAAAATAAGGACGGAATTTTAAAAACTCCGTCCTTATTTTATAAATCTCTATTAAAATTATTTTTTAATTATTGTTCCTGTTCTACCTTCTAAGGCCTCACTTAACTTCCCTAAATCTGTTATTAAAGCCTTCCTTCCTGTTTTTTCAACAAAATCTATGCACGCTTCTATCTTTGGTAGCATACTTCCTTTTGAAAAATGTCCTTCCTGAATATACTTCTTTGCTTCATTTATATCCATTAAAGATATAGCCATTTGATTTGGTTTATTATAATTAATGAAAACTTTTTCCACCGCTGTCAGAATAATAAATTCATCTGCATCAAGCTCTATTGCTAACAAAGCCGATGCTCTATCTTTGTCTATAACACCTTCCACGCCTTTTATTTCATTGTTTTCTTTAATGACTGGTATCCCACCTCCACCAGCAGCGATAACAATATTATTATTCTGGACAAGTTTTTTAATTGAATTTATTTCAACAATATCCAAAGGTTGAGGAGAAGGTACAACCCTACGCCACCCTCTTCCTGCATCTTCTATCATATCCCATCCTTTTTCTTTAATTAAATACTCAACATCCTTTTCGTAATAGAAAGGACCTATAGGTTTCGAAGGATTCATAAATGCAGGATCATTTTTACTAACTAAGACTTGAGTTACTATACATGACACTTCTTTGTTAATATTCTCTTTAATTAAAACATTCTTTAAAGATTGAACGATCATATAACCTATATATCCTTGGGTCATTGCTCCGTTTACATCTAAAGGAAAAGGAGGAACAATATCTTTAGCTGCTTCTTGTTGTAACAAGATATTCCCAACCTGTGGGCCATTTCCATGAGTAATCACCAATTTATAATCTTTCTTTACTAACTCAACAAGACATTTAGAAGTAAATTCTAAATTTTTTAACATATTTTCAACAGTAGGAGATTCTTTAGACTTGTTTAAGGCATTTCCTCCTATAGCTACAATTGCTAACTTTTTATCCATCATTATCATCCTATCCAACTAAGGTTGCAACCATAACGGCTTTTATGGTATGCATTCTGTTTTCTGCTTCATCGAAGACTTTTGAATGCTTACTTTCAAATACTTCGTCTGTTACCTCCATTTCTTTTAAACCGTACTTGTTAAAAACATCTAAACCCACTTCTGTTTTCGTATCATGAAAAGAAGGTAGGCAATGTAAAAAAATCACTTCAGGATTTTTAGCCTTTTTTATCAGTTCCATATTTACTTGATAAGGTTTTAACAAATTTATTCTTTCTTCCATTTTAGATTCCTCACCCATAGAAACCCACACATCGGTATAAATTACATCGGTTCCTTCTACAGCATCTGAATTATCTGTTATCGTAATTTTCCCACCATTTTCTTTAGCCACGTTTTTCATTTCAGCTACTAACTTTTCGTTAGGATACAATTCCTTAGGAGAAACTATAACAAAATCCATTCCCATTTTTGAAGCTCCTATCATCAAAGCATTTGCCATATTGTTTCTACCATCACCTATATAAACGAACTTTATTTTGTTTAAAGGTTTATCAAAATTCTCCATTATTGTTAAAAAATCAGCTAAAACTTGAGTAGGATGATCTTCATCAGTTAAACCGTTCCAAACAGGAACTCCAGAATATTTAGCTAAAATTTCAACAGTTTCTTGTTTAAACCCTCTAAATTCAATTCCATCATAAAATCTTCCTAAAACTCTTGCTGTATCTTCTATAGACTCTTTTTTGCCCATTTGACTATTGGTTAAATAAGTAACATTCGCACCTTCATCATAAGCAGCTACTTCAAAAGCACATCTTGTCCTTGTAGATGTTTTTTCAAAAATAAGGACTATATTCTTACCTTTCAATAATTCTCCTTTTATTCCCATGCGTTTCTTCGATTTCAAATCTTTTGAAAGGTCTAAAAGATATTTGATTTCCTCCGGCGTAAAATCTTTTAAAGTCAAAAGGCTTCTTCCTTTTAAATTAATGGGCATAAACAATTCCTCCTGTTTTATATTTTATTTACTCACTTTAGAAATTCCAAAATCTTTATTATATATATGTTTTAGCGTTGATTCTTTTACAAAATACCTCCCCACTTCTAATCCTTACTAATTCCTAATTTCTTTAGTTTCTCGGTACTTGTACCAAAGGAAGGGGGGAGAGGGCTCCGCCCTAGACCCATTTTAAATTCAAAACCACAGATATTCGGTACTTGTAGCCAAGGAAAGGGGAGAGGGCTCCGCCCTGGACCCATTTTAAATTCAAATGCTTTATTTTTCGAAAATCTTCATTTCTAAAGTCCATATTATTTTATCTTTTTATTCTTCTAAAACTTTCTTTAATTTTTCAGGATCAACTCTAAACTTAGAACCTTTTCCCTGAAAAAAATGATGTTTTTCAATTAAATGTATAGAAAGCTCTGACAACAGTATTTCTTCGTTATTTTTTAAATTTCTGATTCTTAAATTCACTTTTCTAAAGATACCGTCTTCAAAAGGGCAAGGCAAATGTCCTCTGGCTTCATCAACTTTTATAAGCCATTTATTATCGACTGTTACAGGCTCATCGAAAGCTTCTTTACCTTTTTCAAGCAAATATTTTATTTTTTTCAAATCTTCATAAAAATTTATATTCAAGACTCTTACTTTCTCTTCGTCACTTTCTATTATATCCGCAAGAGTTCTTTCATCCTCACCTAAAAAACCTTCTGCTGTTATTACTCCAGGCTTCATATTTTCGGCGGCTTTCTTTAATTCTTCGGTCATTTTCATACTGTTTCGCCTCCATCACGCAAACTTGTCATAATATATTTTATCTTCTGGTATCCCATTTGTAGTCATAACTTTTATACACGCATTTATCATACCAGGGCTTCCACAAAGATAACCTTCTTTAGATGTATTTTGATCCATTTTAGCTTTAAAATATTTATCTAAAACATCTGTAATTAAACCAACTTCACCTTCCCAATTATCTTCTGGCTGAGGTTCAGAAAGCGCAGGAATAAAATGAAACCTATCCCATTTTTTCTCCATATCTTTAAAGAAATCAACATAGTAAAGATCTTTCAAACTTCTTGCTCCAAAAAATAACCAAACATTTCTATGAGTGATATTTCTTTCATACATATCTGTTACTATGGACTTTATTGGAGCCAAACCCGAACCTCCTGCAACACATATCATATCAGCGTCAGTATCTCTCATGTAAAATTCTCCAAAAGGCCCGACCAATTCTATTTTATCGTTCTCTTTAAGATAATTATGAACATAGGTTGTTGCTATTCCACCTGGTACAAGTCTGATCAAAAATTCTACATAACTTTTTTGACTTGGCGAAGAAGATATTGAATACGCTCTCTGGGTATATTCATTAATCTTTTCATAGGGCGGAATAACTAACTGCATATACTGTCCAGCTTTAAACTCTACTTCAGGTGGTTCTATCAATTTTATCTTCACTTCTTTTATGTCATAAGTAAGATTCTTAATGCTTTCGACAACGCCTTCGAATTTTTTAGCAATAAATAATTCTTCGGGAATTTCTATCGATATATCGGATTTAACTTTTACTTGACAGGATAATCTAATATTTTGCTTAATCTCTTCTGTATCCAGCAAAGGAGCTTCCGTTGGCAATATAGGTCCTATATCTGATAAAACCTTTACTTTACAAGCTCCACAACTTCCTCTACCTCCACAAGCCGAAGGAATAAAAATCCCTTGCTCTGATAAAGTAATTAACAAAGGAGCTCCTCCATTAACTTTCAATTGTTTTTTTCCATTGTTTATATCTATATTAACTTCACCATAGTTATTAACTAAACTGTCTACTAACACAATCAATGCAGACAAAACTCCACTTAAACCTCCAATTATAAGAGATGCAACTAAAACTGGATTCATCAACACCACCTCACTGTACAGCTAACATTCCTGAAAATCCCATGAAAGCCATAGCCATAAACCCTATAGTTATTAAAGTTATGCCAGGCCCTTTCAAAGGACCAGGAACAGGAGAATTATCAACTTTTTTCCTAATAGAAGCCAACAAAATAATAGCCAACCACCAACCAAGCCCTGAACCTAAGCCGAACACTACTGATTGTAGAAAATTATAATTTCTTATTTGCATAAACAAAGCAACTCCCATTATAGCACAATTAACAGTAATTAAAGGCAAAAAAATTCCTAAACTCATGTATAAATTAGTGGACATTCTTTCAATTACCATTTCTGAAATCTGTACAATAGCAGCAATTACAATAATAAAAACAATGTATCTCAAATAATCTAAACCGAATGGAACAAGTAAATAATGGTATACAAGCCAGTTAATAGCAGTAGTAATAGTCATGACGAAAGTAACAGCCAGCCCCAAACCATTGGAAGAATTAAAATCTTTCGATACTGAGATAAATGAACACATTCCTAAGAAATTTGAAAGTAAGATATTACTAGTAAAAATAGAAGCAAAAAATAGAGAAAGAAAACCAATATCAGGAGCCATTATTTTTTAACCTCCTTTTTAAACATGTATCCTTTAAATATCCACATAAATATAGCGAGCATAAAGAAAGCGCTTGGAGGCATAACCATTATTGTCCAATTTACAAAGTTGGCTGGTAAAACCTGAAAACCAAATATAGTACCAAAACCTAAAAGTTCTCTAACAAACGCTATCATCAAAAGAATATACATATATCCTAAACTGGAAGTAACCCCATCCCATAATGATAACAAAGGAGAATTAGATTGGGCAAAAGCTTCTGTTCTTCCCATTATTATACAATTTGTAATTATTAATCCAACGTACGGCCCCAAAGCTCTACTCACTTCTGGTACATATGCTCTTAATACAATATCTATAATTATAACATAAAAAGAAATTATAAGAGTTTGAACGATCATTCTAACTTTTCTTGGGATAAAATTTTTCAAAAGAGATACGGTTAAACTCGACAATCCCGTGGCAAAAGTAACACCTAAGGTCATAATTAGAGTATTCAATAACCTATTTGTGACGGCTAACGTAGAACATATACCTAAAATTTGAACAAAAACAGGATTATTATTCCATAAATTTTCTTTAGCTATACTCTTAAAAGTTTTTTGAGCCATTAACCATTCACCCCCAATGCAGCTTTTATAGTTTTAATCGTATCGTTTACAATTCTTTGAATAGATTCTGATGTTCTTGTTGCACCTGTGATAGCATCAACTTGACCACTTTCATAATTATTGTATCTATCAGTTCCTCCAGTCACAACTCTAATTTGTCCATCTACAATTTTTAAACCTCTAAACTGCTCTTTAAACCAATCTTCTTCAATCCTTCCTCCTAAACCCGGCGTCTCATTTTGAGAGATAAACTCTATTCCCATTATTCTTGAAACATCTTCATTGACAGCTAAAACACCTGTGATAGTTCCCCATAATCCACTACCCGAAAAAATAGTTGCATAGACATTTCCTTCATCTAATTCGGCTACATAAAATGGTAAGTTGCCTATGTTTTGTATTTCTACTTTTTGATTATACTTATTGTAAGCATCTTCATCTGATTCGTAAGATATACCCATCGCTGATAAGATAGCTTTAATTTGAAAGAGTTCTTGATTTCTCGTAACTTGCTCTTTTGTCAATTCGTTTGCAACTGCCAGAACAAATACAAATATGAATGAAATTATAAAGGTGAAAATAACAGTGTAAATTTTTCCTTCTTTTTTCATGCTTCCACCTTCTTTTTAGAAAAAGCTGTGTCAAGTAAAGCTGCAAAAGTGTTTCCCATTAAAACTGCAAAACTCGTTCCTTCAGGAAACAAAGAAAAAGATCTAATTAATATTGCAGTAACTCCTATTATAATACCATAAAACCATTTAGAAGTTTCGTTTTTTGGTGCAGTTACTGGATCAGTAGCCATAAAAACAGTAACAAATATTAAACTACCTGAAAATAAAAATTCTAAAGGATTTGAAAGTTTCGGTATTGCTAATAATGAAAGAAATACAGTTAATATTGAAGCACTCAAAAACGTTGAAATCATAATTTTCCAACTTGCAGTTTTTGTTACTATTAGATATATTGCCGCTATTAATATCAAAAATATTGGTCCTTCGCCCATCGAACCTGACCTTATGCCAAAAAATAAATCGAATAACCCAATATTTTCTCCGTTAGCTAAAATTTCAAGGGGTGTTGCAGTTGTCATTACATCGTTCACCATTCTTCCAAAGTTACCTGGTTGAGCCCAAGCTTGTGTCATAATGTTTGGAAAAGTTATGTATATAAATAATCTAGCAGCAATGGCAGGATTGAAAATGTTTCTTCCAAAACCTCCATAGGCTTCTTTAGCAAACAAAACTCCGAAAATAATACCTATACTGGCAATCCACCAAGGAGTCTTAGGGGGTAAGGAAAGAACAAAAAGTGTACACGTAACTAATACAGCTTCGGTAACTTTTCTGTTTTTCCTTTTTTCAAAAAGATATTCCGTTAATATTCCAAAACCATAAACAAAAACAGAAAGGTAAAGCAATCTAATTCCATACATATAAAAAGCAAATATGTATATCGGTATCAGCGAATACAAAACTCTTCTCATAATAACTTGCTTCTGAAAAAAACCTTCTGCCACATTAGCACCCCCTTAGTAAAATTAACTTAATAAAGCTATTAATATTTTAACATAACATATTTTAACATAACAATAGTTTTAATTCAACTCAAATCCAAACAAAAAGGGCGAATTAATTCGCCCTTTTTTAATAAAAAATTGAAACTAATTTTGATACAGCACATAAACCGCTAAGGGTGCAACTTCTATTACATTCGACACAGTGTTCAAAACTTCAATTCCAGCTTTATTTTCATCAACAACTACATTCCATTCTCCCTGAGGTAAAGTCAAAGTTATCTGTTTATCAGTTTCAGCATTATAAACCACAATAATATTTCGCCATGAATCGTTATTCGCATTGTCTTTTATCATAAAAGCAACTGTCCTTCTGTATTCTTTTGGGAGTTCAAAAAATTCTATATGATTTATTATATCTTGACTACTTGTCATTCTAAATGCAGGATGTGCTTTTCTTAATTCAATCAACCCTTGATAATACTCAAAAATATCATAAAATTCCGCTTTTCTGTTCCAATCAAAGACATTTGGTTCTAAAATATTGTATGGATTATGATGACCCTTTTTGGTTCGTGCAAAATCTACTCCTCCATGCAAAAAAGGTATACCTTGCATAGTTAAAATCATCGCATTAGAAAATTTCTGTGAACTTTTTAAGATCTCTAAAGTTTCTTCATCCACTTCTTCCTCCCATGGTTTTACACCGAGAGCAAGTGCATTTTTGTCCCATAACGTATGATTATCATGATTCGAAACATAGTTTATAGTTTCTTGAGGATCTAAAGCCCAAGATTTAATCCTATTATTATATTCTATAGAACCGACTATACCTCTTTCGATTTTTATAGTTTGACCTAGAGCTCCTAAACCAAATCCTTTAACGTTTGAATCAAAAACACTACCACGAATTGCATCTCTTATATCATCGTTGAATACAGCAACTTCTAATCCTTTTTGGTCTCCTTTACCAAAAAGGATAGGTCCTCCCCCAGTCCAAGGTTCACCATAAAGAAGTATATCTGGCAAAACTGCATGAAGTTCTTCTGATATTACCTTAACGGTTTCTTTATCGAACAATCCAAGTAAATCGAACCTAAATCCATCAACATGATACTCTTCAACCCAATATTTCAAACTATCAACTATATATTTTCTAACCATAAATCTTTCTGTAGCAATTTCGTTTCCAACTCCAGAACCGTTGGTATATTTTCCAGAATTATCTGTTCGATAATAAAAATAAGGAACTGTTTGATCAAAAGGAGAATTTCTACCTACTTGATAAGTATGATTGTAGACCACATCTAAAATTACTCTTATATCATTACTGTGAAAAGTTTGAACTACCTTTTTTACTTCTTCTATTCTTGTTAAAGGATCATAAGGATTGGAAGAATATATACCTTCTGGAACATTATAAACTAATGGATCGTATCCCCAACCATATTGTTCTTCAAACTTAGTCTCATCTAAAGAACCTGCATCTTGAATAGGCATAATATGTACATGAGTTACTCCCAACTCCTTTAAATGGGCTAAGCCGGTTTTGACACCTGCGGGAGAATATGTATTATCTAAAGTTAATCCTAAATATTTTCCCCTAAACTCTTTTGGAATTCCTGAACTTTCATCTATAGTGAAATCTTTTACATGAATTTCATAAATTATAGCATCTTCAGGATTTTTGAAAACTGGTCTCACATCATTTTGCCATCCCTCGGGATCACTATCTTTTAAATCTACTATTGCAGACTTAGTAGAATTGACTGCTACAGCTACAGAGTTGATATCTATAGTTCTTCTTTTTTCTCCATAAGATTCAAATTCATACATATAATATTTTCCTTTTAAATCACCTTCAACCTCAATTTCCCATACACCATTAATATTTTTAATCATAGGATAAACTTTATATGGCTCTAAATCATTATAATCTTCAAATAATAATAAAGAAGCTTTAGAAGAAACTGGTGACCAAACCTTAAAAGTCGATTTTTCAACACTATAATTTAAACCTAAATCATTCCCATAATAATGAAAAACTTCATCGTCTAAAATATTCCTCATTATTACATAATTATCTGAAACGTATCCTTCTATATTTAATTTAAACAGATTATCAACATCATCTGGAGACAATGGATTTGATAATTTAATTGTGATACTTGTTGTGACAGAAATATCTGTAGGATCAGTCTTATAAACATTCGATACTTGTAATATTTCTTCCTTTGGATCTTGCCTTGTCAAAAACACTTTACCTTTCCAATCTTTAGTATCAAAAGGAACATTAAGAGTTACTTTTATTTCATCGAAAGAATCCATAATAGCCCCAAGTACTCTGGGACGTAGGTCTACTTTTGTTGGATCAGAATAATAATTTTCAACTCCCGAAATAACCCAAATCTCAGCTACTCCAGTTTCAGGAATACTTACAAATCTATCAACGGATATATCCTTTTCCCAATTGTCTGTTCTGACAATGAACCCTAATTCTGTATATTTTTCACCAAAAGTAATAACTGCATATTTTCCAAAATCATCTTCTGCTTCAAACAAATATCTGTTTCCCTCTTTGGAAACAGGCTTACTTGGCCAAATCCAAAGATTCCAGGGATCATACTGACCATCTGGTCTGTGATAATGTACTATCAAAACTGTTTGTGCACCAAAATCTTGAGCAGTTTTACCTTCAGAAAGGCTTGTAAAATCTTGCAAGTTAGAAGTTTGGGTTGCTTGTGGAAGAACTGTTTGCTGACCTGAAGAAGCGGTCTGACTTGAACAACCTAAAAGAGAAAAAATAGTCAAAACAATTAACAAAAAATACCAACCTTTTTTCATAGTATCTACCTCCTCATATTAATTAATTAAATTATCTTACTTACTTTAGAAATTTTAAACTTCACATTTTATAAATATTTCGGCGTTTAACTTTTTACAAAATACCTCCCTCTTCTAATCCTTACTAATTTCTTTATCTTTTTCGGTACGTGTAGCTAAGGAGAGAGAGGAGGGCTCCGCCCTGAACCCATTTTAAATTCAAATGCTTATTTTTAAAAACTTCCCATTTCTAAAGTCTCTATCTAATCCTCAACTCTAATCTTTACAAAGTAAGAATTTCTTTAAATTTCTTCGTTATTTTTACCAAAAGAGAGGGAGAAAGGCTCCGCCCTGAACCCGTTATAAATTCAAAAGCTTATTTTTAGCAACTCTAAATATCTATTACGAACTTATGGAAAGGTTTCCATTACTCAATAAAAAAAAGATATTCATGTTTCTCTTTCAATTAATTTGCCTTCAAGTTTATAATTTTCTACTTTTTTTCTTCCATTAGAGGAACTAATAAACATTTCATAAGCGATTTCAACCATTTCGGTTATTGGTTGCCTTATAGTAGAAAGTTTGAACAATCTACTTATAGGAAGATTGTCAACACTAATTAAAGAATAATCTCTTTTGGGAACTATATTTTTTTCTTCTAAATATTTTTTTGCTCCTACTCCTAACATATCACATGTTGCAAATACGGAAATGTAATTTTTAGGCTTATTCTTTATATGAGATTCTAATGCTTTGTATCCTCCTTCCCATAAGAGATCCGCATAAATAATTTTAACTTTTTTATTATGTTTTTCCATAACTTCTAAAAATCCTTTATCTCTTTTAGCAAAAACAAAAGACGTAAATTCATTATTTAACTCTTTAAAAGTTACAAGATAAAAGTTGGTTTTAGTTGGAGAATTCTTAAGAAGATAGTCAGCAGCCGTTCTTCCTATGTTCTCATTATCTACATATACTGAATCAAATCTCTCATCAAATGAATCTATTAAGACTATTGTTTTTTGAGGGATTCTACTTTGAAAAATATTTGTAACTGATAACGATGAAATAAAAACTCCATCTGTTTGATAAATTATATCGGTATTTTGTTTAATCTTTTCTAATGAAATTTGATCTATTAATGGAAAAACTATCAGCCTATAATTATGTTTTGAAAGTCGACTTTCAAGTAAAGAATACATAATGCCATAAAATTCGTTCCCCATATCTGGTACGACAAACGAAAGTGAATTGATATTCTTTGAAGATAGAGTTCTAGCATGTATATTTGGAGAAAAACCTAACTCCTCTATAACTTCAATAACCCTTTCTCTTGTTTTCTCGCTTACCTTTCCAGAATTATTTAAGACTCTTGATACTGTAGCAATACCCACGTTTGCAATTTTAGCAACATCTTTTATTGTAGGATTAGTGTTTTTTTTATCATGCCCATTTTTCACAAATTACCATCTCTCTTTTCATATTCTTACTTTACCCGCTTTAGAAATTTCAAAATCCTTGCCCTGGACCTATTTTAAATCTAATATATTATTTTTCAAAATGTTTCGTTTCTAAACTTAGTAGAATATTATCAGTTGCATTATTATAACATATTTTTTATAATAAAGGAACCGTTTCCTTTTATTTATTTTACTAAATATATTATAAAAAATTCTAATCCAATTAACAGAAATTAGAGAGAATTATCGTTTTTTAAGTTTAATTAAGCTAAAAAATCTTTGATTTTCTCTTACTTAATAATATTAAAATAAAGTTGCATAAGAAAAAGTAGTATGATATAATAAATTTAAACTGTTATATAAGATAATTGATAATTAATCTTTATAGAAATAAAATATAATAAAAATAGTAGAAACTTTAAAATGCTGGTTTAGAGTGGGTATTGTATGCATGTCTCTAATCAAGTATAAAATGCAGGAACTTTAGAAATGAAAGTTTTCAGAAAAGAGGTATTTGAATTTAAAATGAATCCAGGCGGTATATAAAAATGGCGAAGGAGGTAAAAAATGGGTTTTTTAGATGTTTTATTAATAATAGTACATATTGTTTTAGCCATAGGAGTAATTTTTTTCGCTTTACAGCGTATGCAAAAAAACAGTGAAATAGGAGGTGCTTTTGGAGCAGGAGCAGCTGCAACAAATTTTGGTAGAGAAAAAGGTTTAGATAAAGCTTCTAAATTGGCCTTAACTTTAGGAATATTATTTATGTTTAGCTGCTTTTTAGTTACATGGATCCTTTCTTAAGGAGGAGTAAATGAATTTGCATCTTGAAGATCAAATAAATATAATAAAAAATAATACATTAGATTTAATAACAGAAGAAGATTTGTTGAATAAACTTCAAAAAAAGAAAAAGCTAAAAGTAAAGTTGGGAGTAGACCCTTCGAGGCCTGACTTACATTTAGGGCATGCCGTTGTTTTAAGGAAATTAAGACAATTTCAAGAGTTTGGGCACATAGTGTATCTAATTATAGGTGATTTTACAGCAAGAATAGGAGATCCTTCGGGAAGAACAAAGACTCGTCCGATGTTATCCGAAAAAGAAGTAAAAGAAAATGCAGAAACTTATGTAGAACAGGCTTTTAAAATTTTAGAACCTCAAAAAACTATTATAAAATTTAATAGTGAGTGGCTTTCTAAATTAACATTTGCTGATATAATTAATTTAACTTCAAGATACACAGTTGCAAGGATGCTTGAAAGAGATGATTTTAGTAAGAGACTGAGAGAGAACGAACCTATTACTATTGCTGAATTTTTGTATCCAATTGCACAGGCTTATGATTCTATTTTTATCGAAGCAGACGTAGAAATAGGTGGTACAGATCAGCTCTTTAATTTATTAGTCGGACGAAAACTTCAAGAAGAATTTGGTCAAGAACCGCAGGTAGTTATGACAATGCCTCTAATAGAAGGTACAGATGGCCACCTAAAAATGAGTAAAAGTTATGATAATTATATAGCTTTTAATGATACTCCAGAAAATGTTTTTGGAAAAGTTATGTCAATACCGGATCATCTTATTATAAAATATATGTGTTATTTGACAGATATTCCAATGGAAAAAATAAAAGAATATGAAGAGAAAATGAAGAATATGGAAATTAACCCGAGAGATGTTAAAATGATTTTAGCTGAGGAAATTGTTTCTTTATTATATAATAAAGAAGAAGCCAAAAAGGCAAAAGAAACTTTCATATCAATTTTTCAAAAAAGAGATATGTCTATAGATCTACCTGAAATTGAAGTAACAGAAGGAGAAAGTATATTAGATATAGTTTCAAAAACGAAAGTATACGACAGTAATAGCGAAATAAAAAGAGCCATAAAGCAAGGTGCGATAAAAATCGATGAAGAAAAAATAGAGGATTTTAAAAATGTTCCCAATTTTAAAGAAGGTGCGATATTGAAAGTTGGAAAGAAAAATTTTTTCAGAATAAAAAAAGCAAAATAACTTTGCATTTTTTTCTATGATATAGTATAATATTATTGATTTATAAGTTTTAAGATTTTAAATACATATAAAAAAATATAATTAATCAAAAGGGGGTAAGGAAGAATGAAAAAAACGTTAGTATTCATGATGGTTATAGTCTTTGTTGCTTCAGCTTTTTCTCTTGGCTTTACAGACGTAGGCGAAGATCATTGGGCTTACGACTATGTAATGAAATTGGTTGAAAAAGGAATTATACCGGTAGATGAACCAACTTTTAGAGGCTACGAACCACTTACTAGATCAGACGCATCAGTATGGATGACAAGGCTTGTTACTTACCTTGAAAATTCTCCAGAAATTGCAAAGACAAAGGATCTTGAATATTTAGAAGTTAAAGTTAAAGACTTATCTAAAAAAGTAGACTCTACTTCAAATGAAGTAAAATCCTTAAGTGATTCGTTGAATGAGGGTGGTCTCTTGGCAGATTTAAAAGCTTCCTACAGTGATGTTAAAAAAACTGCATACAGAGCAAAAAACATTGGTGACTCATTAACAGAAGACCTGTTAATGATTACAGGAGATGTGTATCAATTAAAAGCAAATTATGAAGTTTTGAGTAAGACTGTCGATGAGACAAAAACTTTAGCTGAACAAAACTCTATGTTTGTAAAAGCACTACCAAATCTTTCAAGAAAAGTAGCAGACAACGAATCAAAGATAAATTCATTAGATCAAAGAGTTTCTTCTTTAGAAAGTTTCCAACAAACTATGATAAGAAATCATTTGAATTTGAAATATGATACTTACGACAAAATCGACAATCTTTCAAATACAGTAGCAGCTAATGAAGAAGAAATATTAGCTTTAAGTAAAGATGTCCAATCATTGAGTCAACAAGTATCTGAGGTAAAGTCTTTAGCTGAAACAAACAAGATTTTTTCTGATTCTCTGAAGGTTATTTTACCGAATATGAACCAAAGAATTACAGCTAATGAAACAAAAATAACAGAATTAAGTCAGCAAGTTGATTTAAACACCCAGGAATTAGAAAAAGGAAAAGATGAAAAGCTCTTATTGTGGATAACAGCAGGATTAGGTGTATTTTTAGGATCTCTTGGGATATATTTAGCTCAACAGTAATCTAATAAAAAATAAAAAGTTTCACTTAAATTCACAATGTTGTATTGACAAGATATTCTGAATTTTGTTATAATTAGAAAGATTTCTCAAAAACAAAATTAAAAAAGTAGAAGGGGGTATTTCTGTATGAAAAAACTTTTAGTTACTTTTATGGTGGTACTTTCTGCACTGGCTCTTTTTTCTATAGAACCAGTTATTAATGTTAGTGGTTCAGCAGGTTTCGAAGTTTTACTAGATGAAAGTGCTTTAGATGTCACTTCATCTTTGGATTTTGACATTAGTTTTGATATACCTTTTACATCTGAAAGTGGTAAGTTAAGTGCTGGTTTCACCTTGAAGCCGGTTAACTTAAAAACAGAAACAACAGTTATTGGTACAACCACCGTTTTAACAAGTGTTGAAGTAGATCCTACTATCAGTTTAAAGTACATTCAATTTGAAGAAGACACTTGGTTAATAAGATATCAACCAGGGGCTATCGTATTGAGTGATTACACTATTAATGGTTTTACAGATACGGAAGGAGCTTTAAAATTAGGTTTAAAGAATTATAACTTATCTTTAGAGTTAGCCGACTTAAAAGCAGGCGAAGTAACAGAACATGCGACTGGAACTCTTTCTTTCCCAGAAGGTTGGATTGTTGGTGCAAAATATGATTTAGGGATAAGCGAAGATATTGAAGGCTTTGTAGCTGCTGCATTCAGCAATTATGAAGGTTCAGGGAATAACAGATTCTCTGTTGAAGGTAAATTAACAAAATCTCCACTTCCGGGAGAAGAAACTGTTGATCTTGTATTTGCTCTTTTAAATGATGAAAGCACACCTACAAACGCTTACAGAGTTTATGTTGATTACAAATATCCTGTAAAAGTTGAGAATGCATCTTCAACCGTTGTATTAACACCTCATGCATACGCTAAATTTCAGGAAGGTCTAACAACAGTATTTGCTCAAGAATATAATTCAGATATAGACGATGGTGATGAAGACATATCTTGGTCTGATGCAAAAAAAATAGGAGCAGGTTTTGATGTATCTTCAACAATGGATTATTTTACATTTGGTTTGAAAGATACTTTTACTTATGATCTTATGACAGAATCATCTTCTTTATCTTTAACACCATTTGTTGAATACGAAAAAGAAAAATTATTATTAGGAGCAAAGGTACCTGTAGATATGGATTTTGTTTCTCCAGTAGAATATACTATTACTCCTCATCTTTATTCAGAACTCAGAGTAAATAAGCTTACATTAAGTGGAGACTTGTTCTATTTCTATGAAAACCCTGATGCAGATCCGGACGCTAACAAGTTAGCTTATATGGCTGGTGTTTCTTATAAAGTTGCTGACCCATTAGAAATAGGGTTGCATCTTGGTAATGAAGTATGGGACGATGGTGCTGTAGGTGCCAACGAATTGACAGATTTACATTGGTACTTATACTTAAGTGCAAGCTTAGCATTTTAATTATAATATAGATACAAAAAACCTCTATAGACTTCTATAGAGGTTTTTTTATTTTAATTCATTTATCTTCATTATTCATCATTTTTCTAAAACAAGCAAAAACTTTTACATTATTTCACATAAAACAAATCTACGCCTATTTTTTCCATCTTTTCTTGAATTTTCTCGTATCCTCTAAAAATATGATCGACGTTAGTTATTACAGTTTCGCCTTCTGCTACAAGCCCCGCAATTAGTAGTGCTGCCGCTGCTCTTAAATCAGTTGCTTCCACAGGAGCCCCAGAAAGTTTATTAACGCCTTCTATTATTGCAGTATTGTCTTCCACCCTTATTTTAGCTCCCATTCTATTTAGCTCATCAATATGATAAAATCTACTTTTAAAAACTGTTTCTGTTATAGTAGATCTACCAGAGACAAGCGACAATAATGTTGTCATTTGCGGTTGTAAATCTGTTGGAAACCCTGGAAAAGGTGCTGTTTCCATACTAATACTTTTTAAAGTAGAAAGCTGAAGCGCACTTATTTTAACTTCTCTTCTTTTACTATCATAATCAATGGGACTTCCCATTTTTTCAAATATAGAGAATAAGCTATGCAAATGATCGGCAGTAACATTCTTAACGATTAAATCTTGACCAATTAAAGCTCCCATAATTATATAAGTACCGGCTTCTATCCTATCTGGAATAACAGTATATTCAATGCCTTTAAGCTTTTTAACCCCTTCTATTTTTAGAATGGATGTCTCAGAACCAAAAATTCTCGCTCCCATCTCGTTCAAAAAATTTATTAAGTCGGTTACTTCTGGCTCTATCGCACAATTGGTAATAGTAGTTTTTACTCCATCTAATAAACAAGCCGTTGTTAAAATATGTTCAGTTGCTCCAACACTCGGAAAAGGTAGAGATACATTTATTTCTTTGTTGGGTTTTATAAGAGAACTTGTTACAAAACCATGTTCTATATTACTTTCTATTCCTAACTTTTTTAAGCCTTCTAAATGAAAATCTACCGGTCTTGCTCCAATGGAACAACCTCCCGGCAATGCAACCTTTGCATAACCTTTTCTAATAGTCAAAGGACCATAAACGTTAAATGAAGCTCTCATCTTTCTAACAGGTTCATAAGGAATCTCAGAATTTAAAATGCCAGAACTTTTAATTACTAACTCATCGTCATATCTTTCTACTTCTTTACCAGCACTTTCTAAAATCTCTATCATTGTTCTAACATCGGCTAAATCAGGAACATTCTTCAATACTATATCTTCATCAGTGAGTAAAGAAGCTCCCATTATTGGCAATACCGAGTTTTTTGACCCAGAAACCATTATTTGTCCTTTTGCTTTTTGAGGACCTCTAACGATCATTTTCCCAGAAGTATCTAATCCAATACTTTTCACTTTAAACCCCCCTAAGTACATTATAAAAATTCTTTCTTCATAATAAACTTGTAGTAGTATTATTAATAATTTCTTGAATTTTTTCTCTTAAATTTCCTTCTCCATAACTCCAGGGTAACATAAAAAAATTATTACTTTCTAGATGAACCAATTCACCATCAAAAATTAAGTCTACTCCTTTTAAATCTTCTGAATAAGAATAAAATGAACCACATTTCAAAAGTAAAGAATCTACAGCATTCTTATTATCATTTGAGCTAACTATTATTACTGGTAAAACCCCACTAGTTTCAAAGCCTCTAATCATACGATAAATAACTTCAGATATTAAGTACGGGGAATCACTAATAAACTCTTGAGGATTTTCTGATTGTTTATTAGAAGTCTGAAGATTACCAAAAACAACAAAATCTATTCCTAATTTTTTTAAATAATATCCCAACTCTCTGCAAAATTGTTGTATTAAATTATAATTTCTCATGGTTCCTAACGTTGAATAAGATAATTTTGGATCAATTTCTTGGAGATTTAAAAGATATCCGACCAAAATATCTTTTTCCAATTCAATTTTCTCTAACTCTGATAAACTATCAAAAAACTTCCCTTCTATTTTTAGTTCCTTGTTTATTATATCGTATTCACTCGCAAAAGTAAAGCTAAGTATTAACATTATTGAAATCAGTAATGAAAATTTTTTCAATTGCATAAGCGACACCATCCTCATCGTTAGTCGGTAATACATATCTTGCGATTTCTTTTACTTCTTTTTTAGCATTTCCCATCGCAAAACTATTGTTCGAAATTTCAAGCATATCTATGTCATTTTCAGAATCCCCAAAAACATAACAGTTCTTTAGATCAAAGTTATAAATTTTAGAGAATATCTTTAAGGCTTCTCCTTTCGATACTCCTTTTGGAATAAAGTCCAAATAACTATCGAAAGATTTCATTATATTGAACTTATCTTTAAACCTTTTAAGAGCCATTCCTTTTAGTTCATCAAGTGTTTTTGGTTCACAAATTGCAAGTATTTTTAATGTGGGATGATCGCTATTTTTAACAACTTTGACTAAATCATCCACTAATGTATAATTTACAAAAGAATGTTTAGCATAAGCTTTTATTTCTTCATCATCCTGTTCAGAAATTAGTACATCGTTTATATAAATATGTCTATGGACTCTATATTCTCGCAAAAATCCTATACATTCACATGCTGTTTCTTTTTCTACACCTTTTTCAAGAACAACATTCCCACTATGATCTACCAAATATCCACCGTTATAAGCAGAAACTATGACATAATTCCTAAGAAACGGCAAGAATCTTTCAATAATATATTGCATTGAAGCATACATTCTTCCGCTTGATAAAATGATAAGATGTCCTTTATCTTTTAATTTTTTTAAAGCTTTTGCCGTTCTTTGAGAAATTTCTACATTAGAGTTTAAAAGGGTTCCATCTAAATCAAATACAAAAACACTTTTCATAAAAGCCTCCTTAAATTATATCCTACCCACTTTAGAAATTCTAAAATCCTTATTATATGTGTTTTAGAATTAATTTTTTACAAAACATCTTCTCAGTTCTAATCCTTACTAATTCTGAATTTTTTAACTTTTTTGTTACTTGTAGCTCGGCAGGGTAGGGTATGGCTCCGTCCTGGACCCCGTTATAAATTCAAATGCTTATTTGTAGAAAATCCTCTTTTTTAATTGATCTATTTTTCTATATTTTTTATTTTATCATAAAAGTATGAAAAGTTAATTAATTCATATATTTATAAAAGCTTTTCTCGAACTTAAAGATTAAAACATAAATTTTTGATATTATAAAAACATAAAACTACATATTTTTTAAAAATAATATTTTGAATTTATAATGGTTTGAGAGTAAATTCTCAATCCTCTTTTAGCATAAGACATAGATACGTTAGAAATTTCTAAAGTCTGCGGGCAATAAAAAAATTATAAAAGAAATGGAGAAGATAAAAATAATATGGAATTCAAAAAATGTGGAAATACGTATATAATAAGATTAGATAAAGGAGAAGAAATAATTTCCTGTCTTAAAGAATTTTGCCAAGATCATTCAATAAATTTAGGAGAAATTTCAGGTCTCGGTTCAACCAATGATGTTACTATAGGCCTTTTTAATACTAAAGAAAAAAAATATTACTCTAAAAAGTTCTCTGGGGACTTTGAAATAATCAATTTAACTGGTAATATATCCACAATGAATAATGAAACCTATTTACACGTTCACACTGTTATTTCAGATTATGAACTTAAAGCCTACGGTGGACATTTAAATTCGGCAATTGTTAGCGGCACTGCTGAAATAATCATAAAAGTTATAGAAGGAGAAATTAATAGAAAATTTGATTCTTCTATAGGTTTAAATTTGTTTGAATTTTAATACGATATTAAACTGAAGCCCTATCAAATGTAGAATTCCCTTTTTAGGGAAATAATTTTATTTTTATAAAATTCAAACTTATACTGTTAATAAAATCCAAGTTTTGGAACTTCTAAGGAAATTAAAAATAATTAAAAAGGAGAGTTAAATTTGAATTATATAGATACCCATTGTCATATACTTCTCAAACAATTTGATGATGATAGAAATGAAGTATTAAAAAAAATTGATGAAGAATTGGATTTTTATATAGAGATAGGTATTAATATAGAAACGTCTCGAAAAATCGTTGATTTTGTTAAACAGCAATACAAAGCTTATGGCACCGTTGGCATTCATCCTACAGAAAGCGAAAATATAAAAAAAGAGACTTTAGAAGAAATAGAAAAACTATCTTTGTCATCTAAAATCGTTGCTATTGGAGAAATTGGGTTAGATTTCTATTGGAATACAAGTAAACAAGACCAGTATAAAGTTTTTGACGCTCAAATGGAAATAGCTAGAAAAATAGATAAACCCGTTGTTTTGCATATAAGGCAAGCATATAATCAAACATATGAATTTTTAAAGAAAATCCCACTTCCAAAAAAAGTCGGTGTAGTGCATTGTTTTTCTGATACTTGGGAGACTGCTAAGAAGTTTTTAGATATGGGATTCTATCTTGGATTTGATGGACCTATAACATATCCCAATAACAAAGAGCTAAGAGAAGTTGTAGAAAAGACACCTTTAGACAAAATTCTTCCTGAAACCGATTCGCCTTTTTTGCCTCCTGTACCTTACCGAGGTCAAAGAAACAATCCTATATATGTAAAATTCGTTTATGAAAAGATTGCCGAGATAAAAAATAAAAACATAGAAGAAATGAAAGAAATATTAGGTAACAACGCCAAAAATTTATTCTTTGAATAAATCTCAATAAAATTTATCCCCTATTTTAATCTTTCTGCCATTTATTGCATCAATAGTTGAAATTCTTTTTTTATTTGGAAACTGTATTTCTTTTATCTTAACTACACCATCTTTACATTTTACTAATATGGCTTCTTCATCTTTAGCAAAGATAGTGCCGTTCTCATACTCATTATTTAAATCAGATAAACTATTTGCTAATAAAAGTTTTGAACCAAATATTTTAGCTTTCTCATTATTTATTAATGCAAAACTTCCTGGTATGGGATCATAAGCTCTTATTTTATTGTGGACTTTTTCTGCTTTCCAATTAAACTCCACTTTCAAATCTTTTTGTGTAATCTTTTCTGCATAGATCACTTCTTTTTCGTTTTGAGGTTTAAGGATAAAGCTATCAAATCTTTCTAAGAATTCCAAAACGGTTTCTTTAGCTAAACCAATTAACTTATTATAAACAGCCTCAAAATTATCATCAATATCGATTGATATAGATTTTTGAATTGCAATATCCCCAGCATCTAACGCTTCTATCATTTTAAAAATGGTTATTCCTGTTTCTTTTTCTCCATTTTCTATGGCCCTTTGAATGGGAGCGGCTCCTCTATATTTAGGTAGTAGTGAAGCATGAACATTCCAACAACCTTTTTGGGGCAAATCTAAAACCTTTTTCTTAAGAATTTTTCCATATGCTGCTGTAATTATAATATTTGGATTTAAATTTAAAAGTGTTTCAAATCCTTCTCCTTTATTAACAGAACCTGGCTGAAACACTGGTAAATCATACTTCAGACAAACAGATTTTACAGGTGTTGAACTTAATTTTAATCCACGACCTCTGGGTTTATCTGGCTGTGAAAATACACCGATGATATTATATCCATTTTTTATTAGCGTTTCTAAAATAGTTGCTCCAAATTCTGGAGTCCCCATAAAAACTATTTTAAATTTATCTTTTTCAGCCATAATTAAACATCACCCAATTCTAAAGCTCGTTTTTTACCTTTTTCTATTAATTTTATCAAATCTTTTTTCACCATTGTTTTTTTTATAATCGGCAATTTATCTGTAAACAATATTCCTTCGAGATGATCAAATTCATGTTGAAATATTCTTGCTTGATAACCGTGTAATTCTTCTTCTATAAAATTACCATCGATATCTTGATATCTTACTTTAATGCCTTCAGGTCTTTCGATATTTTCAAATATATCTGGTATGCTTAAACAACCTTCTTCGTAAAGCACATTTTCCCCTAAAAATTCATTTATTTCAGGATTTATTACAATTTTTTTACCTTTGTCATTATCTTCTCTTGAATCCATAATGAAAAATCTTAACGAAATACCTACTTGTGGAGCTGCTAAACCAACTCCATCGTATAAATACATTGTAGAAAACATGTCATTGATTATTTCTTTTAATTTACTATTAAATTCAACAACTTTTTTAGCTCTCTTTCTAAGAATAGGATCTCCTATAATTCTTACTTCCATGTTTCAGACCTCCAATTGCTTTTTTAATTCGTCCATAAAATCATAACGTGTCATAAATACACTTAAAGGAGTTACTGAAACATAACCTTGACTTATAATGTTATAATCTGAGTTCGGATCATCATCGTCTTCTATAATGTTTCCTAACATCCAATAATAAGAATTCCCAAAAGGATCTTTCCTCTCTTCAAAATAATCCTCATATCTTCTTTTACTTTGCTTAGTAACTTTTATTCCCTTTATTTCATCATAACTTATCTTTGGAATATTAACATTTAATGTAGTGAACTCTGGCCAATCTTTAAAGTTCAGATTTTCAAGTAAATCTAAAACTATTTTGGCACCATCTTCAAAATTTGGATTGACATATTCAACACAAGAAACGGCTAAAGAAGGGTAACCATTTATTGCTCCTTCTAAAGCTGCAGATACAGTTCCCGAATATAGAATATCTGTTCCTAAATTTGCTCCTTTATTTATTCCAGACACAACCACATCAAATTTTACATTTTTGTATATCGCATCAAGCCCTATTTTAACACAATCTGCAGGCGTTCCATTAACCGCATGACCAAAAAAGATATCCCCAAACTTCACTTCTTTTGCCCATAATGGATTTCTTACTGTTATAGCATGTCCTGTGGCACTTCTTTCTATGTCTGGTGCAACCACATATACGTTATGCTTGCGCGAAAGATACTCCTTTAAAGTTATAATTCCTGGGGACATTATCCCATCATCGTTAGAAATTAATATATTCATATTTACCTCCTATTCTTTTACTGTTTACTTACTTTAGAAATTCCAAAATCCTTATTATATGTATATTTTAACGTTGATTCTTTTACAAAATACCTCCTCAGTTCTAATCCTTACTAATTCCTAATCTCTTTACCTTTTTCGGTACTTGTAGCCAAGGAAGGGGGAGAGGGCTCCGCCCTGGACCCATTTTAGATTCAAATGCTTATTTTTCGAAATTATCATTTCACATTAATTTTAGCATTATTTTTTTAGTAGCAATTTAAATTATGATTAAATTTATCGATTATTATGTTTTTCTTCACCTTTATTTACAGTATTTAATTTTACCATATTCAATCAAAAGCTAAACAAAAAAGTTCAATACCTTATATAAATTTGATATAATTGAAGTATAGTCAAAATAAAACGATATTTTAGGTAGGTGTGATTTTGAAAGTTTTAGGTGTTATAGTTGAATATAATCCTTTTCACAATGGCCATTTATATCACTTGCAGCAATCCAAAGCCCTTATAAATCCAGATTATGTTGTAGCTGTAATGAGTGGAAATTTTGTCCAGCGCGGCGAACCTGCTATAATTGATAAGGTTTCAAGGTCAGAAATAGCGGTAAAGATGGGGATAGATATAGTTTTTGAATTACCTTTTGTGTATTCTATTCAAGATGCAAGTGGTTTCGCTGTTGGTGCCATAGGTACTTTAGAAAGAACGGGTGTCGTAACTGACATTGCTTTCGGAAGCGAATCATCAGATTTAGAAACATTAAAAAATATCTCAGATATTTTGACTAATCAACCAAAAAAATTTAAAAAACTTTTGAATAAACACCTAAAAGAAGGCTTGTCTTTTCCTAATGCAAGAAAGTATGCTTTAAATGAATATTTAGAAAGTTTATACGCTGAGAAAAATATAATAGATATTTTAGAAAAATCAAACGACATACTTGCCATAGAATATTTAAATTCCTTAAAGTTATATAATTCTGAAATAATTCCACATACGATAAAACGTATAAAAGCTGAATATAATGAAAAGAATTTTACAGGTGAAATTTCAAGTGCAACCGCAATTAGAGCTATAATCCAAAAAAACGATTTTGAGTTGATCAAAAAAGCGTTACCAGAGGTTTCATATGAAATATTGCGAAGAGAGATAAGTTTAAAAAAGGCTCCTATTTTTTTTGAAGATATGCGAGATATGATTTTAGCAAAATTAAGGATGATGAAAAGAGAAGAACTATTGGAAATAGACGGTATAAAAGAAGGTTTAGATAGAAGATTTTTAGACTGTTCTAATTCTTCTTCAACTCTATTTGAATTATTAGAATGTGTCAAGACAAAAAGATTTACTTTAACGCGACTTAAAAGAACCTTATTAAAAATATTTTTTAATTTAAAAGAAAATGAAGTAAGAAGATATGACAAATATGGTCCTCAATACCTGAGAGTTTTAGCTTTTAATAACAAGGGACAAAAATTATTAAATCATATAAAGAAAGTAAGCAAATACCCCTTAATAACAACTCCTTCTAAATATAAAAGAATTTATTATAAACTGAATAATGACTGCTTAAAAACGGATAAAAAGTATATTTCTTATCCCGAAATTTTTTTAACTCAAATAGAATATGACTTTTTAGCAACAAATATATATTCTTTATTATACAAAGACTATAATTTAGCTAACTCTGAAATTGATATAAAAAAGACTGTGATGAAACAATAGGTTGGAGGTAAAATATGGAAAAAATTCTTATTATAGATTTTGGCTCACAGTATACACAACTTCTTGCAAAGAGAATAAGGGAATTGGGAGCTTATTCTGAGGTTATCCAATATGATGATAAAATATCCTTGAAAGATGTAAAAGGTATAATATTGTCTGGGGGGCCTGATAGTGTTTATGATGAATTAGCACCTGATATACCAAAAGAAATATTAAATTCGAATATTCCTATTTTAGGTATTTGTTATGGGATGCAACTTTTAGCTAAGCTTTTAGGTGGAAAAGTTGAACAAATAGGTATTGCTGAATATGGAAAAACAAAAATAAGAATCGTAGAAAAGACGAAACTGTTTGAAAATATAGATAAAGAATTTAACGTATGGATGAGCCACAAAGACACGGTTACTAATCTTCCTGAAAGTTTCAAAATAATTTCTAAAACGGATAATGGAATAATAGCAGCTTTTGAAAACCAAAAAAATAAAATATATGGTATTCAATTCCATCCCGAAGTTAGGCACACTGATTTTGGAAACAATATTTTAAAAAATTTTGTAATAAAAATATGCAAAATGCAAGGTAATTGGACACTTATAGATTTTGTTGAAGAAAAAATAAAAGAAATAAGAAATATTGCAAAAAATAAAAAAGCTATTATAGCTTTATCTGGTGGTGTAGATTCTTCTGTTGCTGCTATGCTTACTTATAAAGCAATTGGACATAATTTAAAGGCCATTTTTGTAAACCATGGCTTATTAAGGTTAAATGAAGCTGAAGAAGTAAAAAGCACTTTCAAAGATTATTATGGAATAAATTTAACTGTTGTAAATGCGGAAGATAGATTTTTAAAAAGATTAAAAGGTATTACGGATCCTGAGGAAAAACGCAAAATTATTGGAGAAGAATTTATCAGAGTATTTGAAGAAGAAGCTAAAAAAGATGAAAATTACGATTTTCTTGTACAAGGAACAATCTATTCTGATGTAATAGAAAGTGCAAAATCTGGGAAAAAAACTTACAAAATAAAAAGTCACCACAATGTGGGTGGTTTACCTGATCAAATAAACTTAAAATTAATAGAACCCCTTAGGGAACTTTTTAAAGATGAGGTACGAAGTGTAGGAGAAATTTTAGGTTTACCCAAAGAAATATTATATCGTCATCCGTTTCCAGGCCCTGGACTTGCTATTAGAATAATAGGAGAAGTCACAAAAGAAAAGTTACAGTTATTGAAAAAAGTAGATGATATTTTCATTAAAACGCTTAGAGAAACTGGATGGTATGAGAAAGTTTGGCAAGCTTTTGCGGTGTTAACTCCAATAAAAACTGTAGGAGTTACAGGAGACAAAAGAAATTATGGGTATTTAGTTGCTTTAAGGGCAGTTGATAGTATAGAAGGCATGACAGCTGATTGGTCCAAAATTCCTTATGAAATATTAGATACAGTTTCAAGAAGGATAACAAACCAAGTTGAAGAGATTACAAGGGTGGTTTATGATATATCATCAAAACCACCTTCCACAATTGAATGGGAATGAAATTATGGAGGTGCTATAATATTGGATTTATACTTAGTTAGACATGGAACAACACTTTGGAATAAAGAAGGAATATGGCAAGGTCAAAGAGATATCGAGCTGGATAATGAAGGAATAAGTCAAGCTCAAGCAGCAGCAGAAAGGTTTAAGAAAGTTGAAATAAACGATATATATTGTTCGGGATTAAAAAGAGCAATAAAAACTGCAGAGATAATTAATAACTATCATCATCTAACTATAAAAAAAGATCCTGATTTAAATGAATGTAACATAGGCCATTGGGATGGTAAAAAATTAGAAGATATACTGCAAAATTACAAAGACGAATTGGAATATTGGCATAGAGATCCTTGGGCTTTAGTAGAAGGTATAGAAGCTTTAGGGGATGTTCAAAACAGGGCGGTAAGAGCTCTAAAGAGAATAATAAAGCAACATGAATTAAGTCAAAGAATATTAGTTGTTGCACATGGACTTGCTATAAGGACTATTATTTGTTGGATATTAAACATTCCACTTAATGAACATACCACTTTTAGAATAGACAACGCTTCTGTATCTCATATTATATACGAAAGTAACCACAAATATACTTTAGCTTCCTTGAATGAAACTTGGCATCTTGAATACTATGGTCTTAAAACATATGTTACTCCAGAAGAAAAGGAGATAGATTAAAATAACAGAAAAAGATATTTTCAAAAAATATTTGAATGTGTATTTGTTGCCTCAGGAACCATTTAAAGAGCACGAAATATATGTACTCATAGATATTTTACGAGCTACTTCAAGCATATCTACCTTGATTCATTGCGGAGTGGAGGAGGTGTTTATTTGCGAAGAAGTTGATACTGCCAGAGAACTTAAACCTTTGGGCTATTTAATTGCAGGGGAAAGAAATGCTATTAAAATAGAAGGCTTCGATTTTGGGAATTCTCCAATAGAATTTCTTAAATATTCTGATACAATAAGAAAAAAGCCCATTGCTTTAACTACAACAAACGGAGCAAAAACTATGAAAATAATTAATGCTCATGGAAACGTAATTGCCCTTTCATTACTAAATTTTACGTCTGTTTTGAATTTTTTGTTAGAAAAGAAGTACCAAAAGGTAGGTATCGTATGTTCTGGAACAGATGGAAATATTTCACTTGAAGATTGTTATGCAGCTGGACTTTTTTTAAAAAAACTCTTAGAAAAAGAGGATTATGAAATAAACGATGGAGCCAAGTTAGTTTTAAAGCTTTCAGATACTAAGAAAAGAGATATAGCAAATTCATTTCACGCACTTAGATTAAAAAAGTTAGGATTCAAAGAGGATGTGGACTTTTGCTTTGAAATGGATATGTTTAACATCATTCCATTTGCAAAAAAGAGTACTTATACTTTTAGAAATTTATATACGGCAAATTTAAATGGATAAATTTAATAGTTAAAAGAATTCAAGAACCTTAATAGAGACTATAGAAACAAAAAAATTGAAAAATTAGCTTTTGAATTTATGACGGTAAGGGGGCGGAGCCCTCTCCCTCCCTTTCGCTACGTGTAACGAAGAAGTTAAGAAATAGTAGTTAATCAAAAATATTTATAAAATGTGAAGTTTAGAATTTTTAAAGTGAAGTATTATTATAGTAGGTACTTTAGAAATGAGAATTTTTTAAAAACAAGCATTTGAATTTAAAATGGGTCCAGGGCGGAGCCCTCTCCCTCCCTTTCGCTACGTGTAACGAAGAAGTTAAGAAATAGTAGTTAATCAAAAATATTTATAAAATGTGAAGTTTAGAATTTTTAAAGTGAAGTATTATTGTAGTAGGTACTTTAGAAATGAAAATTTTCAGAAAATAAGCTTTTGAATTTAAAATGGGTTCAGGGCGGAGCCCTCTCCCTCCCTTTTGCTACGTGTAGCGAAGAAGTTAAGAAATAGTAGTTAATCAAAAATATTTATAAAATGTGAAGTTTAGAATTTTTAAAGTGATTAAAAGCCTTAAAATAAGAAGGTGAAGATTGTTATGTCGTTAACTATCAAAAGTTGTTACGCTATAAGGGGATTATACTATTTATGCAAACTACAAAATGAGCAAGAACAAGGAAAATCAAAACATACACCTATATACAAAATTTCAGAAAAGACTGCGATCCCAAATGAATTTTTAGCGAAAATATTCGCAGAATTGAAAAAGGCAGGAATCATCGAATCCGAAAGAGGCAAATTTGGAGGGTTCATTCTAAAAAAGAACCCTGAAGATATAAAACTCTCTGAAATAGTAAAAATATTAGAAGAACCTTTAAACTCTTACAATTGTGTTTCAAAAGGATATTGCATAGAACAAGAGACCTGTCCTACAGATTTCGTTTGGAAAAAGGTTCAAAAAGCTATATTTTCCGAATTATCTAAGATTACCTTGAAAGATATTATAGAATACGGAAAAAAGAAGGAAAAATCAAATAGTAAACTCAGTGACTCTTGGGAAACTTAATTATTTTATTTAAAGCTCCTAATTCTTTCATTACACTTTCTGATTTAGTTATTGCACTTTTCAATATAATTTCTTTTTCTTTGTTATTTAAAATGCCGTCAATTAAAAATACATCAAAAACATCTCCCATTCCTATTTTATACGGTGCTTCTTCTTTATTTCCTTCTAATTTTATGTCTCCCCATCGAACACCATTTAGACCTAATTTAACAATATCGCAATTAAAAGAGAATTTCTCGCATTCTTTTTCATTTCCTATGTATATTACATTTTCATATTTTTTATTTATAATTTTAGGTCTTGGCCCTATATCGAAAAACGTTTTTTTATAGTTCATAAAAATACTACTATTAACAATATTAGAATTCACTTCCGTTGTTATAAACAAATAATCAGCTTTATTTTTAGAAAGTAATATATCAAGATCCGCCACTTTTCTTGATACAGCTAAAGGTTTTTCATTAATAGTAATAAAGGTAGGTGTGGGGTAATTCAATTTTTGAATCCAGTTGGTATCCACACCATACTCCGAAAGTATTTTTAAACAATATTCCCCCATAAAGTCACTTCCAATATTCCCAAATATTCTGACTTTATGTCCTAATCTTGATAAACCTATAGCTACATTCAAACCACATCCTCCTGGAATTATTGTGATATTTGAATCGTGAACATAATTTTTATTATCTTTAAAGATATATACATCAATAAAAATGCCGCCTATTATATCAATAGTTGCCATTTAAATCACCAACACCTATAAAATAATATTTTATTTGAACAAAATCTGAGGTATATTCTTCAAAGGATGATTAATAATATATACTTCAATATCAAAAATCTCCTTCATTATAGATTCTTTGAATATATCTTTTGGTGTTCCTACATATTTAATATTTCCTTCATTCATTACTATTATTTTATCAGAAAATAAAGCAGCGTTGTTTACATCGTGGAAAACTGCTAAAACTGTTTTATTTTCTTTTCTTACCATAGCTCTTACTAATTTCAACAAATTTTGGGTATAGCCAGGATCTAAATGAGAAGAAAACTCATCTAACAATAAAACTGGGGTTTTTTGAGCAAATGCCCTTGCAATCATGACTTTTTGTTTTTCTCCCCCTGAGAGAAGCAAAAAAGGTTTGTTTTTTAGATTTTTTAATCCAACTAAATTAATAACTTCTTCAATAATTTTTCTGTCTTCTATAGATTCAAAAAAACTTATTCTTTTAGAGTAAGGTATTCTTGCAGTAGAGATTATACTTTCTATGTCATAATCAAACAAAGTGTTAAATTCTTGAGGAACTACGGCTATCTTTTTAGATAATTCCCTATAATTATAACTTTTTAAATCTTCGTTATCTATGTATACATCCCCAGAATAGTTTCGCAGAATTCCACTAAATATCTTAATCAAAGTACTTTTACCTGAACCATTAGGACCTATTATAGAAATGATGTCTCCTTTTTCTATTTTTAGATTTTCTATATTCAATTTAAAATTATTCCCATAACTAAATTTCAACCCTTTTACAGATATCATAACTTCTCTTTTCTCCTCATTACATATATAAAGATTGGAGCTCCTACAATCGATGTCACTACACCGATTGGTAATTCTGTCGGTGCAAACAATGTACGAGATATAAAATCCGCAGTCATCATAAATATTCCACCAATAAAAAGCGAGTAGAAATTTGAAATTAAAGAATGTGGACCTTTGATCATTCTAATTATATGAGGTATTATTAGACCTACAAATCCTATTATACCTGCCTGAGATACTGTAAAAGAAACCGCAAAAACATTAATTATTATTAAAAATATTTTTAAACGGTCTGGATTAATACCAGAAAATACAGCCATTTCATCCCCCATCGATAATACATTTAATTGTTTTGAGAATAACAAAACAATAAAAAATTGAAAAATTAAAACTAAAAATAACTTTAAAACATCGTTCCAGATCAAATCCGCCGTACTACCCATTAACCATATATTAATATGGATTAAGTTCCTCCAATACATAACTGTAAATAATGTTGTAAAAGAATTAAAAAGAAAGCTTACTATTACTCCACTTAAAACTAAAGAAAGAACAGGAAGCTTTTTACCTTGTCTTGCTAACAAAAGTACTAACAATATAGTTAAAATACCAAAAAAGAATGAGAACCCTTCTAATCCCATAAAAAGAGAAAAACCATAAATACTACTCAAAGCCGTATACAGTACTGCTCCAAAACTTGCTCCCGAAGATATTCCTAAAATATACGGATCTGCTAAAGGATTTTGTATCACAAGTTGTAAAACATTTCCACAAATTGCAAGAATACTACCAATCAAAAAACTTCCCACAACTCTTGGCATTCTTACATTTATTATTAAATTCTTGTAGACTTGGTTTGATTGTTTCCCTATTAATGACAAGCATACTTCTTTAAAAGGCACTTTCACACTTCCATTGGCAGTAAAAACGATTAAAAGGATAAAACTAAGAAACACCAAAAATAAAGCAAGGGGTAGTTCCCCTTGCATAGATTTCTTTTTCAACGATATTCACCAAAATACTTGTATAGTTGTTCTAAAATTTCAATTAATGAAGGAGAAGCCAGAGACATTTTATTCCCATCAACCATAATTATTCTGCCTTCTTTAACGGCTTTAATGTTTTGGAACTGTGGAGCATTCATAATAGCATTTTTTGCATTTTCGTCTCCTTCATAATAAGAGTCAACGATAATTATATCTGGATTTTGAGAAACAACAAACTCGGGCCCAACTTGTAAAAAACCGTTATTCCCTGTATATAAAGCTGCTAAGTTCAAACCTCCAGCGTAAGATATCAACTCATTTATATAAGAACCAGTACCTGCTGTCCAAATCTGTGAAATATTATTTTGAACCATCAAATATAAAACACGCGGCTTATCCTTCCAAGTGAACGTTTCCTTAGCAATATTTAATACCTTTTCCCTTAATTCGTTAGAAAGTATCGAAGCCTTTTCTCTTTCTCCTAAAATTGTTCCTATGATGATCAATTCCCTGTAAATATCATTAAAGTTTGTAGGATTGATAACAAAAGTTTTTATGTTATGTTGTTCCAACCTTTTTACTTCAGGTTCTTGGAATCCGCCACTAACAAATACTAACTCTGGATTTAAAGAAACAATTTTTTCAATATTTAAAGGAATCAAGTTACCTATTTTCTCCTTTTGAATAATAGTATCCCAATCAGTTACTCCTATAACTTTTTCTTCTAAACCTAAATGTTTTATGTAATCAGAAACTAAAGGTGCCGCTGAAACTACATGTTCAACATCATTTTCAAACACTACCAATCTTCCGAGATCATCAACCAAAGAAAGTTGAGACACTGCTAAAACAGATACCAAAATCAACACTAAACTTACAAAAAACTTTTTCATAAAATGGCCTCCTATAAAAATTTACGCCATTAAAAATAACCATTTTCTATCTTTTTGGCGCGAAAAGATAGAAACTCTTGGATTTATGTAGGTCTCCCGACTTGCGAATCTTTCTACTCCTTACGCCTTCCCAGGTAAATCCCCAGTGGCTATAGGTAAGTTTCGTCCTCGCTCACGGTGGCGCGACCGTAACGGTTTTTCACCGTTTTCCCTTACATAAATTCAATACTCTATAAACTTTTGATATTGTTATATTATATCATATCATTGAAAATAAATTTTTAATTTTTTTGACTTATCTTAATTTTATGATACAATATATGTATAGCCTTAACTAAAAAGGAGGAATACTAAGTCATGGAAGTATTGAAAGTTAGTCATTCATCTTCACCTAATAAAGTTGCTGGAGCTATTGCGGGAGTATTATCTAAAACAGACGAAGTAGAAATCCAAGCTATCGGAGCAGGAGCGGTTAACCAAGCTGTAAAGGCTATTGCTATTGCTAAAAGGTTCATAGAAACTAAAGGTAAAGAAATTTATGTCATTCCCGGTTTTGTGGAGGTGGAAGTAGGGTCTGAAAAAAGAACCGGAATAAAGTTTAAAGTAGTTGCGAGAACGTCAAAGGAAGCTTCTTTCCAAGAAAATCTTTAATTTCGATTTGAGAAAATGTCAAAATATGATGAAATAATACAAGACATTGTCGATGCTTGCAGAAAAAATGTTGACCTTTTTAAGATTGTTAAAGATATTTCGCAAATGGAAATAAATAAAAGATATAAAATACGAAAGAATGCTTCTAAATTCCTTAAAAGGGAAAATGGAATTGATAAAGAAGCAATGAAATTTTATTTTATTATAACTGAAGATGGTATTGCAGAGGAAGTTTTAAGGAGGATAAAAGTAGATGAAAGTTAAACCAAAAACAGTTGGAGGACAGGCAGTAATAGAAGGAGTAATGATGAAAGGTATAAATACTGTAGTAGCAGTAAAAAGAAAAGATGGAAAGATATCTATAAAAACTATTAAAGATAATTCATGGGGTATTATAGAGAAGATACCTATAATAAGAGGATTTTTTGTTCTATTACATTCAATGATAATTGGAATGAATGCTTTATCTTATTCAGCAAATATCTCTGGAGAAGAAGATGAAGATCTAACAACAAAAGACATGGTTATAGCTATACTATTTGCAATAGTAATCGCTACTTTAGGATTTGGAGTACTTCCCGTTTTAATAACAAAACCATTTAAAATTCAGTCTGAATTTTTGTTTGCCTTTATAGAAGGATTAATTAGAGCGGCTCTTGTTATAGCTTATATATGGGCTATCTCTTTTATGAAAGATATAAAAAGAGTATTTCAATATCATGGAGCAGAACACAAAAGTGTTCATACTTATGAAAATAATGAACCGTTAGAAACAGCTTATGCTAAAAAATATACTACACTTCATCCAAGATGTGGAACAAGCTTTTTGATAATTACAGTTTTCGCTTCTATAATAGTATTTGCAATTTCAGGTGGTTTTGGTTGGAATTCCACATGGGAAAAGATTATCTCAAGAATTGTTCTGCTTCCAATTGTTGCAGGTGTGGCTTATGAATTTCAAAGATTTACGGCAAAAATTATAGATACAAAAATAGGTAAAATCCTTGCTTATCCTGGATTAACACTTCAAAAAATAACCACTAAAGAACCTGATGAAGAACAGTTGAATATAGGTCTTCTATCTTTAAAATATGCTTTAGATGAAAATTTTAATGGAGAAATTGTAGTAGATATTCAAAATACTAATGATGAAAAAAGTGTTGTTTCTAATAAAGAAGTAAATAATATTTTATTGCAATAACACACGTTATTATTAAGGAAAATTGGATAGAGTTTTTATTCTAACAGATATTTTCTTTCTTTTATTTTGCTACATGAAATTACTTCATTTTATTTCAGCTTTTTAGTAAATATAATATTCTAAAATTTTTATTTGATTTTTTGGTTATAAAAACTTCACTTATAGTGAAATTATTTTTAGAAGATTTTTATATAAAATCTCCAACTTTAGGAACTTTATAAATAAGTATTTGAATTTATAGCAGCTTCACAGCAGAACCCTTCCTTTTAACATTAACGTAGATATCAAAAAACTCAAAAAATCATCGTCAGATAATTTCAAATAGTGATTTTAGAAATTAAAATTTTAATTTATAGTGAGTTTGGAATAGATCCTTATTCCTCTTTTAGAGTGGTGAATCCGCTCAAGACCAAGAAAGGATGTGGTGCTTTTCTTGCTGCAAAGCAGCGAATCGATAGAAAAGGCAGGCTTATTACATGAGTTCTCCAATAAATTTGAAAATTTTATATGTATAAAGCAGTTAGACCCGATTACGCAATTAGAAAATTTGCCAATAAAATAAGTTTATGAATGTATAGTAGGTCCAGGACAGAGTCCTCTCCCAGTTTTCAGTAAAGTTACTAACGAAGTTAAAAAAAATAGAAATTGGTCAAAATTAGAATTGTGGAGGTATTTTATAATTTTTAAAGATAATAATAAAAAAATTATAGGGAGGCAATAAAATGGAGGAAAATCCTGATACTTTAATTACAAAAAAACAATCAAAAGATAACATTCAAGCTGTCGAAATAGACATGGCCAAATTAAATGAAATGACTAGAAAAGAATTATATGACATAGCAAGAAAATTCGAAATTCCTAATTACTCTCGAATGTCAAAAAATGAGTTAAAGTTTGCGATATTAAGAAAACAAACTGAATCAATAGGATATTTCTTTTATGAAGGCATTTTAGAAATTATGCAAGATGGATACGGGTTTTTAAGAAGTATTGATAATTCTTTATTACCTGGAAGCGATGATGTTTATGTATCACAATCTCAAATTAGGAAATTTAACCTTTTTACAGGTGATATTGTTGCCGGACAAGTTAGACCACCAAAAGAAGGAGAACGTTTTTTTGCCTTACTCCGAATAGAGGCTATAAACGCTTTGCCACCAGAAAATGCAAAAGATAGGGTTTCTTTTGAAAACCTTACTCCCGAGTATCCTAAAAAAAGAATGCAGTTAGAACATAAAAATAGCCCTTTCAGTTCTCGAATAATAGATTTGTTTTCTCCCATCGGTTTTGGTCAACGAGGCTTAATTGTTGCGCCACCAAAAGCAGGAAAAACTACTTTGCTTAAAGATATTGCAAACTCAATCGCAGAAAATTTTCCTGAAACAAAGAGATACATTCTTTTAATAGACGAAAGGCCTGAAGAAGTTACTGATATAAGAGATACTGTTGATGCAAATGTTATAGCTGCTCCTTTTGATATGGATCCTCAAAGTCAAATAAAGATAACCGAAATGGCTTTGGACCATTTTAAAAGATTAGTAGAGTTTGGTCATGATGTTGTAGTTTTGATTGATAGCCTTACTAGGTTTGCAAGAGAATATAATCTATATGTTCCTTCAAGCGGTAAATTACTAAGCGGTGGACTAGACCCTGCTGCAATCATTTTCCCCAAAAAATTCTTTGGAGCTGCAAGAAAGGTTAGAGAAGGTGGAAGTCTCACTATGATAGCCACTGCTCTAGTAGAAACTGGATCTAAAATGGATGAAGTAATTTTTGAAGAATTTAAAGGAACAGGAAACATGGAACTAATACTTTCTAGAGAGATGGCAAATGAAAGGTTATTTCCAGCAATAAATTTAAAACTTTCTGGCACCAGGAAAGAAGAGCTTTTATTTGATGAAGATGAATTAAAAAATATTATTATTTTAAGAAAATTCATTAACGATATGTCTCCTAAAGAAGCATTGGAATTTATACTTACTTTACTAAAAAAATATAAAACAAATGACGATATAATGGCAGCTATTGAAAATCAAAAAACATTGTAGGAAGTGATAATTTTATTTATGAATATATACAACCGTTATTTTCTTTCAAAGAAAAGAAATGGTAAAAAGATTTTTTTAATCCATGGTTTAGGAGAATACTCTGGAAGATATAAAACTTTTATAAACCTTCTTAATAACAAAGGATATGATGTTTATACTTTTGATTTACCAGGTCATGGTTATTCTTTCGGCTCAAAAGGTGATATAGAAAATTTCTATGAAGTGTATGCTTTTTTAGAAGAATATATTTCGAATGACTATATTCTATTGGGACATTCCTTAGGAGGATTAATAGCTACCAGATTTGTTGAAATCACCGAAAAAAAACCTAAAAAACTTATTCTCTCTTCACCTGCGCTTGGAAATATAAGCCAAATGAAAATACTTCTAAATATTCTTTCTATCTTTCCAAAATTAGTGGTCTCAAATCGAATAAATCCATATGATTTATCAACTAATCAAAAATCCTGTCAAGAATACATTGAAGATCCTTTGGTACACGATAAAATTACTGTTCAAACAGCACTTCAAATGTTTGAAGAAGCTGAAATTGCGCTAAGAGAAATAGATAGTATAAATGTTCCAACCATTTTGCTATACGGAGAAGAAGATAAAGTAGTAAACCCATATGAATATGAAAAAATTAAAAACGCTAATTTTGAAGTTTTCTCTTTTTCAAAAGGCAAACATGAACTTTTCGAATGTATATATAACAAAGAAAAATTCTTAAACAAAATCTTTGAATTTTTAAAATAAAGCAGAACCTTTTTCTTCTACTTCAATCCAAATACCAAATCAATTGTTTAATCGGATTTTAGAATTTCTAAAAACAGTAAAATAATAAAATTTTTGGAGGTTTATAGAATGCAAGAAAAAACACAGCAATACAAAGAAAAAGATATTTATGGAATTTTAGAAGAAACTGGAGCCTATTTAAAAGGACACTTTTTATTATCCTCTGGATTACATTCCGACACTTATATTCAATGTGCTAAAGTATTGAAATACCCAAAATATGCCGAACTTTTTGGAAAACTGATATCCTCTCAAGTTAATTCAAAAATTGATTATGTTGTTTCTCCTGCCATGGGAGGAATAATAATAGGATACGAAGTGGCAAAATCACTAAATGCTGTTTTTCTATTTACTGAAAGGAATGAAAATGGCGAAATGATGTTGAGAAGAGAACAAAATATAGAAAAAGGTAAGAACATATTAATTGTAGAGGACGTTATTACTACAGGAAAATCTACTTTAGAAGTAGCGAATGTTGTTAAAAAACTTGGTGGTGAAATTACAGGTATAGGTTGTATAGTAAACAGATCCCAAAAGGAAGATTTACTTGATAAAAAAATTATTTCTTTATTAAAAGTTCAAGCTAACGTTTATCCTCCAGAAAATTGCCCCTTATGTGAAATGGGACATGAAATAGTAAAACCAGGTAGTAGAAAGAAATTATTGTGAAATAAAAGTTTTTAAGATATCTTTAAGAAGTAGATATATAATTTAATTAATAAAAATAAAATTTGGAGGTGTTTATATGAAAAAATCTATTATTCTTGTGACCGTGGCATTATTAGTTTCACTTACTTCATTTCCCATCGTAAATGAAGGTTATGAAAATCCTATTGTAAACGTAGTTGAATTAGCTGCTCCCGCAGTGGTTAACATTGTAACAACAAGGACATCTTCTATTCCTATAGATCCATATATAAGAGATTTTTTTAAAAGATTTTTTGGACAAACGATTCCTGAATATCAAACAAAAGGAGTAGGTTCTGGCTTTATTTTTGATGAAGAAGGTTATATATTAACTAATTACCATGTTATAGAAAACGCCAAAGAAATAACAGTTACCCTATTAAACGGAAATAAGTATGAAGCAGAAATAATAGGCGGAGATCCTGATCTTGATTTAGCAATAATAAAAATTAACAGTGATGAAAAATTGCCAACTCTTGCATTAGGTGATTCAAATCAAGTAAAAATTGGAGAATGGGCAATCGCAATTGGCAGTCCATTAGGATTGCAAAATACCGTAACAGTAGGAGTTGTAAGTGCAACAAATAGGAGCATACAAAAACCTACTGGGAATGGTAACTATGTGGGATTAATTCAGACTGACGCAACAATTAATCCCGGAAATAGTGGTGGCCCTCTTTTAAATATTCATGGAGAAGTAATCGGTATAAATACCGCTATAGCTGTTGATCCTCAATTAGGAAGTGTTAATATCGGATTTGCAATTCCTGTAAACGTTGCAAAAAGATTTGCAAACTCTGTCATGGAAAAAGGGTATTTTGAAGGGGCCTATTTAGGAGTCCATATTTCAACTGTAAATGAAGATTTAAAAAAAGCTTTGGGTTTAAAAGTTGATAAAGGAGCGTATGTTACCGACGTAGAACCTGGAAGTGCTGCAGAAAAGGCGGGTATAAAAGCAGGCGACGTTATAATCGAAATGAACGGCGAAAAGATTGAAAGTGCTAATGATCTTTCTTCTTTAATAAAGACATATCCTGCTGGTAGTAAAGTAAAAGTTGTTCTTGATAGGTTTGGAGAAAGAATAACTCTTGAAGTTACCTTAGGAAGCAAAACAACAACCGAAACAGAAACAGCCTACTTTGGAATATTAGTTAGAGATATTACTGCTGAAGATAGAAAAAATTACAATATTAGAAGTAATATCAATGGAGTAATAGTAGAGGAAATCCGAGATAATACATATGTACTGGGTTTAAGAGTAGGAGACGTAATAACTGAAGTCGCAGTGAATGGAGTCTATCATAAGATCAACAACGTAAATGACTGGGAAAAAGTTGTATCATCAGTTGAAAAAAACAGTTATGTTGCTCTAATAGTTTATAGAAATAATGTAAGATATGTAATACAGTTTTTTTATAGATAATAATATTTAGGTACCAGACTGATAGTAAAACCACTCTAAAAAATCGAGCGTCCTCAACAAAATAAAATTAAAATTTTGGATGAAACAGTAAAGTATGATTATGCAATTAGAAAATTAACCGATAAATAGTTTTTTGAATTTAAAGTGAGTCTAGGGAGAAGCCCGTCTCTTTGTTGGTTGCAAGATACTAAATATCTTAAAAGAAAAATTAGTTAATTAATATTAGAATAATGTATTTGAAAAAGTAACACTTGAAATTTTTTTGAAATATATGTTTATAATTTTTAAAAATAAAAAAGAGGGTAATAAGCCCTCTTTTTTATTTTATAAAAATCTTACTCACTCATTATCAATATTTTCAATGAGGTTACTAAACTCAGTTATGCATTCATCAACCAACTCTTTACTAATTCCCTCACTCATTATTCTTACCTTGTGCTCCGTACCTGACGTCCTAACCACAATTCTGAAATTCTCTATTCCTTCATATTTCTTTTTTAAACCTTCTAACCTTTTATCGTTTATAACTTTAAACTTATCCTTCACAGTTATGTTTTTTAAATATTGTGGATATTTAGGAACTACTGATGTTAACTCTTCTAAAGATTTTGAAAAAAACTTTATAGTTTCAAGAGTTTCTAAAGCTGTAATTATACCATCTCCTGTTGTAGACCTATCAAGAAAAATAACATGACCTGATTGTTCTCCACCTAAGATTGCCTCTTCTTTTAGTAATCTTTCTAAAACATATTTGTCTCCAACATCTGTTCTTAAAAGAATTATTCCATTCTTGTTTAAATACTCTTCTAAACCAAGATTACTCATAACAGTTGTTACTATTAGATTTTTCTTTAATCTGCCTTGTTTTCTTAATTTCAAAGCATTTATAGCCATTAAATGATCACCATCTACTACGTTGCCATACCTATCAATGAAAAGGCATCTATCAGCGTCTCCATCAAATAAAATTCCCAAATCATATCCTTTTTCTTTTACCTTTTTGGATAAAAAATCTGGAGAAGTTGATCCACAATTATCATTAATATTAAACCCATTAGGTTCATTGTTATACACATGGTAATTTAACGAAAGAGCTCCAAATATACTATCGATTATAGCTCCAGCAGCTCCATGTGCAACATCAATTGCTATTTTAAGATTAGTTTCATCTAACTTATCTTTGTATAATGAAATTACATAGTCTATATATTCTTGTTTAGCAGAATCTTCAAGATACTTACCTATTTCTCTATAATTACAATAATCCATAAGACCTTTTAAAATGATATCTTCCAGTTTTTCTTCTGTTTCATCAGAAACCTTGTACCCTTCACAAAAAACCTTCAATCCATTATAAATAGGGGGATTATGTGAAGCAGAAATAACGATTCCTAATGCTTTTTCTTTATGAGTAACATAAGCCAAAGCAGGTGTTGTAAATATACCACAAGATTCTACTTCTATACCAGCTGCTGCCGCACCAACAGCTACCGCCATTTCTAATAATTTTCCGGAATTTCGCGTATCTCTTGCCAAATATAGTTTCGTATATTTTGGCTTAAAGAAACTACCCACTGCATTACCCAATCTCATCGCCAAATCTACAGTCAAATTTTCGTTTACAATGTCTCTAATTCCATCAGTACCAAATAATTTTTTCACCCTATATCACCCTTTTACGCTTCCAGCTGTTAAACCTTGAACTATCCTATTTTGGAATATCAAAACTAAAATCACCAAAGGCATTGTTACTATTACTGACGCAGCCATTAACTGACCCCATGGAACTTCATAAAAAGTCTTCCCTGTAAACATTGCTATAGCTACGGGAACAGTATACTTTTCGGGAGTTTGCATAAAAGTTAACGCAAAAAGGAACTCATTCCATGCTTGAATAAAAGTCAAAAGACCAGTTGTAACTAAACCTGGTGCAGAAAGAGGCAAAACTATTCTCCACAATGTTTCAAACTTAGAACAACCATCTATATATGCAGATTCCTCAATTTCTTTTGGAAGTTCTCTAAAGAAATTTTGCAAAATCCATGTTGTTAAGGGCAAATTTAAAGCAATGTAAGGAATTATCAAACCCAGATAAGTATTTATCAAACCCATTCTTCTCAATAATTGAAAAAGTCCTCCCAAAATAGAAACTTGTGGGAACATACTAACAGCCAGTATAAGCATCATTAAAGCAGCTTTACCCGGTATCTTTAATCTCGCTATCGCATAAGCAGCAAAGGAACCTACAATAATTGAAAATATTGTCGTTGCTCCAGCTACGATAACAGAATTTAAAATATTCAAACCAAAGGGTCTTTCTGTAAAAACTTTAACATAGTTTTCAAAAGTAAACCCTTGAGGTAAAAGAGTAATATTTTTGGTAAAGAGATACTGATCAGAAGTAAAAGAACTTTTTATTGCCCAATAGAATGGAAAAACATAAAAAATTACCATTAGAATAACGATTATATATAAAAAAGTTTTTTGTGTATTCTTTTTTGTTCTCATTCCCCATTTCATAAAAAACCACCCCTTAATCTAACTTAATATTTAAGGATCTCATATAGATTACAGTGAATACACCAATTATAAGGAAAATTACTACTGATAATGCTGAACCATATCCAAATAATCCTCTTGGGGAAAAAATGTTATCCATAAGCAAAGATCTATTGTAAACAGCCAAAGTTTCTGTTCCTACAGCCCCTTGAGTCATTATATATACAACATCAAATACTCTCAAAGCATCTAATGTTCTAAATATAAGAGTTACACCAATAGTAGGCCTTAAAACAGGTAGAGTAATAGAAGTAAATTGTTTCCACATGCTTGCACCATCTATTCTGGCTGCTTCATATAATTCATTTGGAATTATTTGAAGTCCTGCAAGAAGTAAAAGAGCTACAAAAGGAGTGGTTTTCCAAACATCTACAGCTATAATCGCACTCATCGCTATTCCCGGTGTTCCCAAAATGGGAGTTCCTTCACTTAATATTCCAAGATTATAAAGCATGAGACTTATTACACCATATTGATCGTTGTACATCCATTTCCACATCTGTGAAGACACAGCAGTAGGAATTGCCCATGGAATTAAAACTGCGGCTCTAACTAATCCTCTCAATTTGAAATCAGCATTTAATACAAGTGCTGTAGCTAAACCCAGCAAAAATTCTATCAAGACAGAAAAAAAAGTAAAATAAATAGTATTCCATAACGCTTGTAAAAATCTCGGATCTTGAAACAAATTAATATAATTTTGTAACCCCACAAATTCTCTTTGAAACCCAGGACGTAATGACCATTTGAAGAAACTATCGTAAATAGTTTGACCCAACGGGTAAAACGCAGTTATACCTATTGCAACGAGCGTCGGAATTATCAACCAAAATGCCAACCACATATCGGATCTTTTGTACTCTCCCTTAGCTTTCAATTAGAACACCCCCGCTCAGATAGTCTATAAAAAATTCAACTACTAAAAATGTTTTTAATATACCCAAAATAATACACATAAATGGCGGTAGACGGGAACCCGTTTACCGCCGATTTTATAATCCTTCATTGATTATAACACAAAATTATTGCTTCCTCAATATACCAATTTCCTTAAGTTTTGAGCCAAGCTTTTCACTGCATTTTCTGGTTGTGTTTGCTGTGTCAATACACTATGAACTGCAACTTGAATTTCGTAAGAAATTTCATTGTAAATAGGAGAAATAGGTCGTGGTTCTGCACTCATGAAAACATCAAATATATCTACATAAAATGGATTAGCTTCAATTGTTCTTGGGTCGTTGTAAGCTTCTATCCTAGTAGGAGTTTGTCCAGCATTTACGGCTTTGTAAACTTGTTGTTCATGACTGGTCAAGAATTTTATCAATTTTTTTGCAGCCTCAACTTCCGCAGCAGAAGAATTTGCATTTATACCTAAATTCCATCCACCAAGTGTTGCTGAATTCCTTCCATCAGGGCCAGGACCTTTTGGTAACACAGTTATGCCAACTTTACCAGCAACTGGAGAAGTTGGAGAATTGACTAATGCCCATGCATAAGGCCAATTTCTCATAAATACAGCTTCTCCATTTTGGAATATCCTCCTTGCTTCTTCTTCCATATACGTTGTAACTCCTCTTGGAGTTACTCTATCTTCTATAAGTTTATCCATAAAAGTTATAGCAGCTACATTTTTATTGTAATATTGCGGATCATCGACAACTACTTTTCCATCCTTCATTATCTCTCCACCAAAACTGTGAACAAATTCCATTACATTACAAGTTAAACCTTCGTACCTCGCACCTTGCCATACAAAACCATTTATGCCTTCTTTAGAAGATATATCCTTTGCTGCAGTATATAATTCATCCCAAGTTTCAGGAACATCGTATCCATATTTTTCCAACAAATCAGAACGATAATAGAGTATACCCGCATCAGTAAACCATGGCACAGCAACTAACCTTCCCTCTACAGTATTGGAAGCAACTGTTCCAGGGAAAAACTTGTCAAGTTCAAAATAATCGTAATCGTCTGTTAAATCTACCAAAAATGGTGCAAACTCAGCTGGCCAAATAACATCCAGCATCAAAACATCTGGATCTGGGGTACCTGAAGCAAGATAAGTAACGTATAAGTCGTGTCTATCTGTAGAACTATTAGGCATCGGAAGAACTTGTACCCGAATGTCTGGATTTTCTTCCATGAACATATCTACTTGCTTTAACAAAGTTTCTAATTCTGTCCCTACAGCACCCGCCGTCATAGTAATCGTTATTGAAAAAACACTTAAAACTATCGTTAATAAAACAACTACTGCCAAAATCTTTTTCATCCACATACACCTCCTTGATTTTTAACATGTTACTTACTTATGAAGTTCTATATACCTTATGTTTTATTAATGTTCCAAAACTTAGGTCTTTCAAAAACATCTCTTCACATTTAATACTTCTTAAATGTGAGCTTTCCTAACTTCTTAATATAAGTACCAAAAGAGAAACTATAGAACTTCACCCTAAACTCACTTTAACTTTACATACATATTTTTCAAAAATCACCATTTTTAAAGTTTTTATTTTCTATAGATAATTTAAATTAATAAATTAAAGGTAATTCTTCTTACATATGTTATAATTATTAAAAAATATATAAAAAATAAAACCTTAATTAAATTATAATGCCGTTGGTCTGAATAAGCAAGTTCCAATATTTATCATTATTGATAATTAAATCTAATTAAAGAAAATTATTCTTGATTATAACCTAAAATCTCAGTTTTTCTTTTAATTGTAATAATTTTTTATAATTCATATTCTATTCGAAAGTTATCTTAATAAGTTAGTTCGTTATGCTTAACAAATCAAAGGAAGGAGATATATATATGAAAGTCGTTCTTATTATGGTTCAAAGTATAAATGGAAAAATTAGGTTGAATAAGAACAATATCCAAAAATGGACTTCTATCGAAGATAAAAAACACTTCCAAAAAATAACAAAAGAAATTGGTGTAGTCATCATGGGAAGAAAAACTTTTGATTCTATAGGTAAACCTTTAAAAGAAAGACTCAATATAGTATTAACTGGTTCTCCAGAAAAGTATAACGCTCTTGAAAAGATGTACAATAACCAATTATATTTTACAGATATGATTCCAGAAAAAATTTTAGAACATTTAGAAAATAAAGGATATCAGAGTGTCGCATTAATCGGAGGTCCAACTATTAATTCGCTATTTTTAGAAAAAGATTTAATCGATGAAATCCTTTTAACTATTGAACCGGTTATAATAGATGGTGATCTTTCAATTTTTTCATATGTTAATGGCATTCATAATTTCGAGCTGAAAAATATTGTTAAATTAAACAAAAACAGCTTGTTATTAAAATATGTAAAAAATGTGCCCTTTGAGGAGGATTAAAATGTATAACTTTATTTCTTTCGGAGAAGTTTTAATAGACTTTATTTCTAAAGATTATGTTGACGGATTAAAAAACGCTACTTCTTTTGATAAATTCTTAGGAGGTTCCCCCAGTAATATAGCTGTGAATATTTCTAAGCAAGGTTTTAGATCTGCCATAATATCAAAAGTTGGCAATGATCCTTTTGGAAACTATATTTTGAATGAGCTAAACAAATACAAAGTCGATACTTCTTTTATTATTCAAGATAATCTTGTTCAAACTGATTTAGTATATGTTTTAAAATCCAAGACCTCTCCGGAATTTTATCCATACAGATCAGCTTCTTTGAATTTAGAATTTTTAGATTCAAGTATCAAAAAAATAGTAGATACAAATATATTTCATTTTTCTTCTTGGGCTATATCTTCCGACATAAACTTAAAAAATACCTTAAAGCTTCTAAAATCATTTAAAAAAAGCCGTACTTTAGTAGGATTTGACCCAAATTATAGAAAAATACTTTGGCATACTTCTTTAGAAATTGAAGATGTGCTAAAATTAGTTCTTCCTTACGTTGATTTTATAAAACCTTCTTTAGACGATTGCTATCACATTTTTGAAAAAAATACACTCGAAGAAGAATTCATAAAAATATTTCATGATTTTGGAGTTAAAAATGTGATTTTAACATTGGGAGAAAATGGTTTCATAATATCTACAGGTACCGATAAAAGACACTTTGAATCTTTTGCAAAAGATGTGGTTGATACTACCGGTGCTGGAGATGCTTTTTGGTCAGGACTATATGTGGGAATAATAAATGGATTAAATATCGTTAATTCATCGAAATTAGGAAATGCTTTTGCTGCCGAAAAATTAAAGTCTGTTGGAGCTATTTCGGAAATTAAAAGTTACCAAACACTATTAAAAGAGTACAATATTGTATAAATTATATTCGATGAATTTGAAAAATGTAAGAGGAGGCAATTTTATTATGAGAGTTTTGTTTCTCAATCCCCAAGGAAATTTTGATAAATATGATTCACATTTAACTGAACATCCTGATTTTGGAGGCCAACTTGTATATGTAAAAGAAGTTTCTAAAGAACTTGCTAAAATGAATATTTCGGTTGATATAGTTACGAGACAGATAATAGACGAAAATTGGCCTGAATTTTCTAATGAAATAGATTACTTTGATGAATCTTTAAATCCACGAATTGTTAGAATACCTTTTGGAGGTGAGAAATTTTTAAATAAGGAAGAATTATGGCCGTTTTTGTCAGACTATGTTAAAAATATTTTAGATTTTTATAAAAATGAAAATATAGATTTTATAACCACTCATTATGGAGATGGAGGATATTCTGGCGTTCTTTTAAAATCAAAATTAGGAATTAATTTTTCTTTTACAGGTCATTCTTTAGGAGCTCAAAAAATGGATAAACTTGGTGTGAATTTAGAAAATTTTAACGAATTCGATAAAGAATACCATTTTTCTCAAAGAATTATGGCAGAAAGACTTTCTATGAAACACGCTTTTAAGATAATAGTTTCAACCTCTATGGAAAGATTTGAACAATATTCTCATCCTCTATACAAAGATGTTGCGCAAATAGAAAACGATAATAAATACAAAGTTATCCCACCTGGTGTAAATACAGAAATATTCAACGATGATGCGAGTGTTTTGGATGATAAAACTATAAAACAAATAAAAGAAAAAATAAAAAATACAAAAAAATCTTTTATTATTCTCTCAAGTAGATTAGATGAAAAGAAAAATCACTTAGCAGTGGTGAAAGCATTTGCAACCTCAAAAACATTGCAAAATAATTCAAACTTAGCGATATTTCTACGAGGTATTAATGACCCATATCAAGATTTCAACTTATTAAACGAAAAAGAAAAGAAAATATTGAAACCTATTTTAGAAGAAATAGAAAAAGCAAAAATTAAAGACAAAGTGTATTTCTTTGATTTCAGATCTCAAAAAGAACTTGCAAGTGCTTATAAATACTTTTCTCAATTAAAATCAGTTTTTGCCTTAACAGCTTTTTATGAGCCATTTGGATTAGCTCCAATTGAAGCTGGCGCATGTGGTCTTGCTGTTGTTGCTACAAAAAATGGGGGACCAAGTGAGATTTTTGATGATGGATCAGGAGTCCTTGTAGATCCTGAAAATATCCAAGAAATTGAAATAGGCTTAATTGAAGCTTTAAAAAACTACGAATCTTATTCTGAAAAAGTAAAAAAAAGAGTGCATGAGAAATTCACATGGAGAAGAACTGCCGAAGGATACCTTACTGTTATTCAAGAAGGAATGGCAAAAAAAGAATATATAAAGGAAGATAATTTAGATCTAAATGGGAAAGAATTAATTATCAATTATCTTAAGAATAAAATATGATATAATTTATATATGGGAAAAATTCTAAGATTTGTGGTTGGTGAAATATTATGTTAGTTTCTCTTTCAATGAATAATTTTGGACTTTTTAAAAAAGTAAACATGGATTTCGATGATCATTTCAACGTTATAACCGGAGAATCTGGAACGGGAAAATCTATGTTATTAAATGCCATAAATGTTTTTTTAACTGGCAATATTCCTCAGAATTTGAAAACAAACGAAGGTTCAGTTTCTGCTTTTTTCTTAATTAATGAATTTCTAAAAGAAATCATAAAAGAACACGTTCCTATTAAAGACGATGAATTAATTTTATCTGTAAATTATACTCCCAAGAAGGTCCTTTTTAGAATTAACGACACTATAGTTTCAAAAAACATTGTACAAGAAATTTCCAAGTTTTTAATAGAGATGCATTCACAAGATTCAAATATTGCTTTGAGAGACGAAAACTATCAAAGTACACTTATTCTTAGAATTTTAAGGGAAAATTTCTTGCAATATTTTTCAAAATATGATGAAAAGTTTCAAGAATATATGAAATTAAAAAAAAGGTACGATAATTTACCATCTAATACCACAGAAATTTTTAGAAATATAGATATTTTAAATTATCAGATAAAAGAAATTGAAGAAGTTAATCTAAATCCCAACGAAGATGATGATCTTTCTGAACGTTTTAGAACTCTAAATAATATAGAGGAAATAAAAGAAAGAATAATAGAATCATTAAATATTCTCAAAGATAGCGAAGATCAAAGCATTGATGTTGCCTTAGGTAAAATCATATTCAATTTGTCAAAAATTATTAATTTTGGATTTAAAGAGGAATATTCATTGGCAATAGATATACAGGACCAATTCAATCAATTGTACAGTATTTTAGAAAATAGATTTAACGAGTTAGAAGTAGATCCAGAAGAATTAAACAAAGTCGCATTAAGACTAAATAAGATTATGGAATTAAAAAGAAAATACGGACCTACGTTGCAAGATGTCTTAGACACCTTAACCAAATTAAGAAAAGAAAAAAATGAATTAGAAGAAATCCAAAGAGATCTTTATGAATTAGAACCAGCTTTAATTAAAATCAAAAACGAACTTGAAATAGAAAGTTGTAATATTATCGAAAAATCCAAACCTTTTCTTCAAGATATAAAAGAAAAAGTTGAAGGTAACTTAAAAGATTTAAATATGGAAAATTGCAAAATAGATTTTAAAATCGAACAATTAAAGGAACCAAGAAAAGAATCTTTTCATAAAATTACTTTACTTTTAAAAACTAACCCAAAAAGTGAATTTTTACCATTATCTGATATCGCTTCTGGAGGTGAACTTTCCAGAATAATATTGGCTTTAGAAGCAGTAATTGGAAACAATCATAATATTGATACAATGTTTTTTGATGAAATAGATTCGGGAGTTGGTCCAAGGATGGCCGATATAGTTGGAAGTAAATTGAAAGAATTATCTTCTAAAAAGCAAATTATAGTTATTACTCATATGCCACAAGTTGCAAATTTGGCTAAAAAACATTTTAAAATAACAAAATCCTTGGAAAATAACGAAACGGTTTCAAAAATTATTGAGTTAAACGACGAAGAACGGCAAGAAGAGATAAAAGAAATGTATGGAAACATAGTTTATATAGAAGGGTGAATTATAAATGTATAGTAGAGAAGAAGCGATACAAAAAATTATCGAAGAGAAAGGGTTAAAAGCTATTCCTAACTTGATAAAACTGTTAGATGATGATGATCTAGAAGTTAGAGAACTTGCAAGAGATGCACTAAGCATAATGGCACCAGAAGGTAAAGAATATATTTTAAAAGAATTTAAAAAAAGATTTGAAATGTATATAAAAGATGACACAGTCTTGTTATACTTAGCCGAACTTCTTTCCGATTTAAGATGCCAAGAAATAGTGGAAAATTTAAAAATGTCTTTTTCAATGTTTACAGATGAAAGAGCTTTTATCTTGATTATTGAAAGTTTGCTTAAAATTACCCAAGATGAAAGTTATTTGGACATTTTAAAAACTTATTTGGAAAATGATGAAACAGAAATACAAGAGATTAGCATTATGGCAGTATCAGAATTGCCCTGCAAAAAATCTATTGATATTTTAGCCGAAAAATACTATACAACAAGGGATAAATCTATAAAGGCTTTAATTTTAGATTCGTTAATAAAGATAATTGCAACTGCTTATGATTTACTACCTTATTTTGAAGAAAAATACCCTGACCTTTACGATATTTTAAAATGGGACCTTCAGAAACGTTGAAAATCTTAAAAATTTATGGTATAATTATATTGGGAATGTTCTAAATAGGGGACGTCCCGGATTCGACGGGAATAGGTTGAACTCGGGAAGCGAGCCGAGGAGTCTGAAACCTCGTTAAAAAGGGAAAAACTATGAAATGCCGAAAAACCAGAATTAGCTTTAGCTGCTGCCTAATATAGTGCGCAGCTCGTCTCTCCTCAAGTTTAATGAAGACCTTTCTTGAGGAATGAGGCGTCAGAAAAAGGTCTTTCTTTCAAAATCTTGTACCCGGATTTTGAAAGTACAAAGGGGTACTAGAATCTTATAACTCTGCCTGCAAAGTTGTAAGATTCGAAAGATGATTGTGGGCTGCGCTCGGAGAAGCCGAGTTCACCTGTTTTCGGACGCGGGTTCGACTCCCGCCGTCTCCACCATTTGCTAACATGTCTAATATGAATGTTACAAAATTCACATACTTCCTGAGATAAAAGATTAAGTCTGATATCGAAGGAAGGAAGAGGGTTTATTAATATCCCTCCTTCTTTCGGTATCTTGTTATATTTAGATATAAAAAGAAGGAGGGATATTATTTTGGAAAAAAGATTAACGATGATCTCCATAGCGATAAAAAATAGAGAAAAAGTCTACAATACCGTAAATGAACTATTGCATAGTTTTGCTGATAATATTCTTTTAAGAGTAGGTTACCCCCGTCAAGACAAAAATTTGTCGATAATTTTTTTGGTATTCGAAGGAACAACCGATGAATTAAGCTCTTTAAATGGAAAATTGGGGCAAATTCCCGATATAAAAGTGAAATCTCACACAATTTGAAGGAGGTATTTTAGTGTTTTATGTTAGAGACAAACAAGGGCAGAAGCCTTTCATAAAAGAGGGAAAAATTTATGAATTGTTAGAAAAAACAAAGTCTCCTGACAGTATAAAAGTTGATGAAATAATTCAAAAATCTCTATCAAAAAAAAGACTTGAACCTGAAGAAGTTGCAACCCTCTTGAATGTTGAAGAAGAAACTACCTTAGAAAAAATTTTTGAAGGTGCAAAAACACTGAAACAACGAATATATGGTAACAGAATTGTATTTTTTGCACCCCTTTATATTGGTAATAAATGTGTCAACGATTGCCAATATTGTGGATTTAGAAGTAGTAATAAAGAAATTTACCGGAATTCCTTGACATTTGAACAATTAAAAAAAGAGATAGAAGCTTTGGAAAACAAAGGTCATAAGAGATTAATATTAGTATACGGCGAACATCCTGAATACGACGCTAATTTTATAGCAAAAACTGTTGAGACTGTTTATAACACAAAGAATAATAATGGAGAAATCAGAAGGGTAAATATAAACGCTGCACCTCAAACAATAGATGATTACAAAAAAATAAAAGATGTGGGAATTGGAACTTTTCAAATTTTCCAAGAAACATACCATTATGAAACATATAAAAAACTTCATCCAAAAGGACCTAAATCAAGTTATATCTGGAGATTATACGGCTTAGATAGAGCAATTCAAGCTGGAATCGATGATGTTGGAATCGGGGCATTATTTGGTTTATCTAATTATAAATTTGAAGTAATGGGGCTTATTTATCATACAATTCATTTTGAAGAAAGATTTGGCTTCGGGCCTCACACTATTTCTTTCCCACGAATCGAACCTGCTTTAAATACTCCTTTATCTTTTCAGCCTCCTTCCTTAGTAGACGATAAAACTTTCAAAAAAATAGTAGCTATTTTAAGGTTAGCTGTACCTTATACCGGATTAATATTAACTGCAAGGGAACCTATAAAAGTTCGAAATGAAGTTTTAAAATTAGGAGTTTCTCAAATAGATGCAGGATCTAATATAGGAGTAGGAGCATACTCTACACAAGACAAAGAATCTTATAAGAAAAGTCAGTTTACACTAAGTGATCAAAGAAGCTTAGATTTAGTAATTAAGGAACTTTCAAAGGAAGGTTATTTACCATCTTTTTGTACTGCTTGTTATAGAATGGGTAGAACTGGTGAACACTTTATGGAATTTGCAATACCAGGATTTGTAAAAAGATTTTGCACACCCAATGCAATATTAACCTCTTTAGAATATTCCCTTGATTATGCATCTAATGAAACTAAAAATATTATAAAGAACCAAATAAACGAAGAATTTAAAAATATGGAAGAAGGTAAATTAAAAAACATGCTGTTAGAAAAAATAAAACTTATTGAAAATGGGGAAAGGGACTTATATTTCTAATGGGAGATTTTAAAAAATGAAAGAAAATAATAATGATAAAGATTTTTTAAAGTCAAAAATTGATCAACTATATGAACAATATGGCACAAAAGTTTGGCTTTCAAAGAAAATTGGGAAAAGAGTTAGTTTTGTTTACGCAAAAGGTACAGGTTTTGAAATTCCCCCAGTAAAAATATATGAAGACAATACATATATTGTATTTCTTGAAAGTGATAACGAAACAATTATAGAAAAAGCAAAAACATTTTTTGAATAAACTGCCATTAAAAACTTTTATTAAAAAGTAATGGAGGAATTTATGTGAAAACCAAATTCATAGAAGAAGTGGAAAAAATTCAAAAAAATTTATCTTCAGAAATTAAAAACATTATTAATTACTTCTTAACTCATGAAACAATAGAAAAACCGCACATAATAAAGATCTTATCCTTACAAAAAGATGAAGAGGATAGAAATTATATTTTTAAAATAGCTAATTTGATTAGGAAATATTACACAGGAGATTTTATAAATATAAAAGGAGTTATAGAATTTTCAAATTACTGCAAAAAAAATTGTTTTTATTGTGGTTTGAGAGCAAAAAATCCACTAATAAAAAGATATCGCATGTCTCCTGATGAAATTATACAAACAGCTAATGAAGCTTTTCATTATGGTTTAGATACAATAATACTTCAAAGCGGTGAAGATGATCTATACACTGACGAAGATTTGGTAAATATCATCTCTGAAATTAGGAAGAATACGAGACTTCCTGTATCTTTATCTATAGGAGAAAGAAGTTTTTCTTCGTATAGAAAATTTAGAAAAGCTGGAGCAGTTAGAGCCTTATTAAAACATGAAACAATAAACAGGAAGATATTTGAAAATATTCATCCTGATAAAAATTATGAAAATAGAATAGAACTTCTAAGATATATGAACAATTTGGGATATGTCACAGGGTCTGGAAATATTATAGGATTACCAAACCAGACATTAGAAGATATAGCTGATGACATTATATTTATGAGAGATGAAAATATACATATGATAGGAATGGGCCCCTTTATACCTGCCAAAAATACCCCTTTAGAACATTTCTCAGCAGGAAACGCAGAGCTAACCTTAAACGCTTATGCTGCAACAAGATTGTGTATTCCCCGAGTACAAATGCCTACAACTACCGCTTTAGGAACTATTTCTCAGAATTTGCAATATCAAGGTTTTTTCGCTGGATGTAATGTAATCATGGTTAACATAACACCTGATAAATATCGAAAAAATTATAATATATACGACAACAAAATAAAAGTTGAATTTTATCAAACCTATAAAAAGATTATCGAGCTTGGTTTTTCACCGTCTCCCCTAACTCAAAAGAGAATGAAGGAGGAAATAAATGTTAGCAAATAGTGGTTATAGAACTTATATAGCAATATCAGGAAGGCGGAATGTTGGCAAATCTTCTTTAATAAATTCCATATTTAATCAAGATATTTCTATAGTATCAGAAGTAGCTGGTACTACTACAGATCCAGTATATAAAAGTATGGAATTACAACCTATTGGACCCGTAACCATAATAGATACTCCAGGAATAGACGATGAAGGTGAAATTGGAATCAAAAGAATAGAAAGAGCCAGAAAATCTTTTTATAAAGCTGATATAGCTTTATTAGTAACTGATTCAAAACCTACCCAATACGAAACTTTTCTTTCTAATATTTTTAATGAAATGAAAATCCCTTTCATAATCGTAATAAACAAAATAGATAAAATCGATAATGTTGAACATATTAAACAAATGTATCTCGAAAATTTTAAAAAGCCTGTCGTTGAGGTATCTTGTTTAGAAAGAAACAATATAGAATATTTAAAGCAAATTTTAACAGAAATTATACCTCAAGAGAACGATATACCCATGTTACCTGAGTTTATTAAAAGTAAGGATATTGTTTTGCTTGTTGTACCCGTAGATACAGGAGCTCCAAAAGGGCGCTTAATAATGCCCCAAGTAAATGCAATTAGAGAAATACTTGATAGAAAAGCTTTTCCAATAGTAACATCTGTAGAAGGTTTACCGGAAATCTTAGATAAAATAAATGAAAATCCTAGATTAGTTATCACTGATTCGCAAGCTATAAAAAAAGTTGACGAATTAACTCCAAAAAACATTAATTTGACAACTTTTTCAATATTAGAAGCAAGACACAAAGGTGATATTAATATATTGACAAAAGATGTTGAAGTAGTAGAAAAATTAGAAAATGGAGATACCATTCTTATTATCGAAGGATGCTCTCATAGACCTTTAAAAGAAGATATAGGTAGAATTAAAATACCAGCATGGCTTGAAAAATATACTAAAAAATCTTTAAATTTTAAATTTATATCAGGAAAAGAATTCCCAGAACTTTCAGATGTTAAAAATATAAAATTAGCTATACATTGTGGGGGTTGTACTTTAACAAGAAAAATGATGTTGAGAAGAATCAACGCATTAACCAGACTGGAAATTCCTGTTGTTAATTATGGTGTAATTATATCTTACCTGCATGGAGTTCTGAATCGAACCTTAGAACCACTTCTAATTTAACAATTAGTTTTTATTATGTAAATACTAATATATAGAATTTTTTTAAAAAGGGATATGTAATTGATAATCCCTTTTTATAGTTTTATTTTTCACGGATTTATAAAACAACTGTAATGGAATTTAGCTTTTTTGTATAAAGAAAAGAGTAATATTATATATGTAAGCCACCGATGCAAATTATTATAAAAAGAAAGGCGGCGAATAACATGTTTACGAATGAGCAAAGCCTTAATGTTGAGGATTATAATAAAATAAAAGTATCTTCTCAAATCGATTTTATAAGATTACTCAAGAATGCAGACGACCATGAAAGCATGATCAAATTGGCTTTATTAAAAGAAACCATGAATCAATTCAACAACTTCAAAAAAGAAAAAAAATAAGATGGATAAAGAAAGTATATTAAAAATAAAGAATTTATCAATAACAATAAATAAAGAAGAAATTTTAAAAAATATAAATTTAGAGATCTTGTCTAATCAAATCTTTTTAATCTATGGACCTCGTAATTCAGGCAAATCTGTTTTATTAAGATCCATAGTAGATCTAAATGAAGAACTTTTTAGTAATATAGATGAAAAAGGAAAAATCTTACTTCAGGGAAAAGACATAAAGACCTTTGATAAAAGACAATTAAGATCCCAAATAGCTTATGTTGAACCTACATTTGTTGATAATATAAATTTTTTGAAATTAAGCGAAGTTTTTAATTTGGCATTAGGCTTAAAGCTTTCGGAGATTTCAAAAGAGCAATTTTCTATATTAAATAAGTTAAAACTATCTCATATCTTCTCTGAAAAAACTACCTTGAAAAAATATGAAAACTTTGAAAATTGGACTATTGGTGATAAAGTTTCTTTAATAATATTTTTAAGTATTGTGAGAAACCCACAAGTTTTTATATTTGACTCAATTTTAGATCATTTAGATGATTTTTTATTAAATAATATAAAAGATTTTCTATTTGAGATGAAAGAAGAAAGGACTTTAATCATTTCTACTAGGAATCTTTTTCTGTTTTCTGATATTGCAGAAGAGGTCGCTTTTTTAACAAAAGGAGAACTTTTGTTCAACGGAAAAATTAATAAGTTCATTTTGAATTTCCCTATTTGATCTTGGGCTCTAATTACCATAATAAATATTAGTTATGCCTTCTTCGATAACAATTTTGAAACTTCCTATCTCGTAATTCTTTTTAGGTGCATAATTAGGCAATTCAAGTTTCATGTTATAAACATTACCTTCTTTAAATATTCCGCCATTAAAATCTATTTTATATCTCTCTAATTTAAAAGTTTCAAGTAGAATATAATCATTGCCTACCATTATAGCTAAAGGAGATCTTCCAAAATCTCTGTTCAAATTTTTATCTCCTAATGTAAGAAAATGACCTGAACTAGTGATCAAATAAACGCTTCTATTTTTTTCATATGCAAAAATAACTTCTCCGTCTATATAAAAAGATTTACTTTTCTCTTCGAGATTTCCATAATTACAATAAAATCTTGATTTTACAATTATTGGTTCATCTGTTTCTGATATCCAAATAGAAAAAGGATTCCCATAAAAGAAAGTCCCGCTTTCTAATTCAAATACTTTTTCGATATTAGTATGAACTTGCTTAAATAAATTTAATCTTTGTAAATCAACTGTATACTTCCTTTCTTCAAAATTTGTTAAATCAATTTCTAACTTTTCTATATTATTTTCCAAAACAATTTTTGAAGGAGGAACATTTATTTTTGAAGGTATTTCAATTTTTTTGTTATTCAATGTTGCTAATTGTGAATCTCCGACAATCTCAAGTTCTATCCATTTGGAAGGTATTCTAAAAATTATTTCTCCCAAAGGAGGATAAAATTCGTATCGAAACACAATGTCATCTACCAATAAATCTACTCCCACTTTTTTATCCCAAAATTCAAATATGGAATTAGAGATACCATCATCGGTTAATATGAAAGAATTCTCAGATATTAAAAAAATACTTCGAGGAAAATCTTGTATGAGAAGTTTAATAGTTTTTTCAAAATTTGATAAAGTAGTTGATTCTACACGATTATTATAATCAATATAAAATAAACCATTATCGTATTTTATTTTCATGTGTTTGGAATCATCTTCTGGAGGAACAGAAATGTCAGCATATTTATAAAGAGTATAAAAGACTTCGCTAAAAAGTTCGGGAGGCCCTTCATATATAAGGCCAACCTTTGAAATAGACAAAACCGAAGAACTAACTATTAAAATAAAACCGAATAAAAATATAATCCTTGAGCAGGGGCAGAAGCTGGTGCCATCGATCTTTGCCTTGCTTCCAGTATCTCTTTTATACTTTCTATCTCCCATGAACCTGTACCTACCTTTACTAAGGTTCCTACAATATTTCTAACCATCTTTCTTAAAAAAGATTTACCTTCAACTCTAATCAATATAAAATTATTCCTATAATTTAAAATCCTGATTTTATATATATTTCTTATGGGATTTCTTTCATCATTTCCTGTTTTAAAGCTTGTGAAATCATGCTCTCCTTCTAAGTACTTAGCAGCTAACCTCATTTTTGAAATATCCAAATCGAAGGGTAACCACCATACCCTATTTCTTAAAAATATGTCCGGTTCTTTATTTATATAAACAATATAATGATATATTCTTTTTTTAGCTTCAGAACGAGGATTAAAATTATCTTTAACAAATTCGACTTTCTTTACATAAATATCTTCAGGCAAAATGGCGTTTAAAGCATCTCTAATATTTTTATCAGTCATATTTTCATTTGCTACTTCAAAAGAAACAACTTGTCCCAATGCGTGAACCCCTGTGTCTGTTCTTCCGGCTGCGTAAGTAAGTATTTTTCTTTTGAATATAATATACAAAGCTTTTTCTAACTCTCCTTGCACGGTTCTAACACCGGCTTGTGATTGATAACCAAAAAAATTTGTTCCGTCATATGCAACAGTTGCTGCGACCCATTTCACTAAAATTCCTCCTAATATATTTTTTGCATAATAGCGGTTTCTAATATTTTAAAAGTAATTTCAGATTCATATTTTTTCAGCAAAAATTGATTCCTTTTATAAAAGCCTTCATAAACTTTTATCAAATATAAATTGACGAACCTTGTTATTCTTTGAGCTACGATCTCTCTTTTATCAAAAGAAATGGTTTGTACTATATCGTCAAGCCAGAATTCATAATTATTATTCATATCACTCTGAATTATCAATTCATTAAAAGAGTTTACTATCTTTCTTAAACCAACATATTTAGAAATAATTTCCACAGAATCATCATATAAATCTCTTACGCAATCAGGTACAAAATCGTCATATACTGCCTGAAAAGACTTCTTACTATATAAGTCTATTTTTAAAAGCCTTGTTATTCCAGATATATCCTTATTATCTTCTTCAACTAAAAAATATCCTATATAGTTCTTATCTTTAGAAAGTTTCATTTCCTTTGGAAAAACGTCTTGAATAATCAAAGTACTTAAATTTTGATAGTAAATATCTTTAACTTCAAAGAAATTTCCTTCTTCTGAAAAAATAATATTATGAAATTCCATTTAAAAACACCTCAACTTTTAAATTAGACATTTACTATTTCAGAAATTGCGCTTTCAGCCTCTTTAATAAGCTGTTGAGCCTCATCTTCTGTACTTCCGTCAACTAAAATATAAAACTTTATTTTTGGTTCTGTACCTGAAGGTCTTCCAATAAGTTTTATTTTCGAATACCTTAGCTCTACAACATCTGATTTTGGAAGTCCTTCGATACCTTTCAAATAGTCGAGAGTTTCTAACAAATCGTATTCTCCTATTTTCACAGGAGGATTTTTGCGCATTTTATTCATAATCCTATTTATCTTTTGAGCTCCTTCAAAACCTTCAAATTCGAAAGAAATAAGTTTTTCTTCATAATAACCATACTTTTCTTTCAAATCTTTTAAGTATTCTGATAAAGTTTTTCGTTTGGACAACATTTCAGAAGCCATAATAGAAATTAATGCAGCTGCTATAATAGCATCTTTATCTCTCGCATGATCGTTTGCTAAATACCCGTAACTTTCCTCAAATCCAAAAATAAACCTTCTTCCACTATTTTTATACTTTTCAATTTTTTCACCTATGTACTTAAATCCTGTTAATGTTTCTTCTACGGTAACTCCAAATTCCTCTGCAATAGGTTTTACCATATCGGTTGTAACAATAGTTTTTACAATATAATCTCCAACTTTCAAAGAAGAATATTCCCTAAACTTACACAGTAAGAAATGAGTCAACATTACACCTACTTGGTTGCCAGTAAACGTTATATACTCTCCATTATAATTTTCATATATTCCTATTCTATCTCCATCTGGATCAGTAGCAAGTACCAACCCGGCTTTAACTTCTTTCGCTTTTTTCAATGCCAACTCAAAAGCACTTTTTTCCTCAGGATTTGGAACTTTTAATGTAGAAAAATTAGAATCCGGTTTAGACTGTTCTTCAACTAAAAATACTTCAAACCCCAATCGACTTAATATTCCTGTAACGAGTTTTAAAGCTGCACCATATAAAGGAGTATAAACAATTATAGGTTTTATATCCATTAAAGCATTTAATCCTCTTAAATAACCTTCTATCTCATCTAAATAATCATTAAAAATTTCTTCGTTTAAAAGAGATATTTTTTCATTTTTAAGAGCTTCTTCAAACGGAATAATTTTACTGTCTTTAAAATAATTTAACTTCTCTATTTCAGCGGTTATCTCATTGGCATACTTTGGTACAGCCTGAGTCCCGTCTGAAGTATAAACTTTATATCCATTATATTCAGGAGGATTATGACTTGCAGTTATAACTATTCCCCCATCAGTTTTTAATTTTCTTACAGCAAAAGATAAAAGTGGAGTTGGAGCGACCTGATCAAAAAGAAAAACATTAATATCATTTGCTGCCAAAACTCTAGAAGCCGTTTTTGCAAACAGCTCAGAGTTTTTTCTAGTATCGTAGGCAATTACAACACTTGGAAAATCTTTTTGTTTTTTCAAATAATTCGCATAACCTTGAGTAGCTCTCGCAACTGTATAAATATTCATCCTATTACTTCCAGCACCAATTTTGCCTCTTAATCCCCCAGTTCCAAACTCCAAATCCTTATAAAATCTATCAATTATTTCTTTCTCATCATCTTTTAATTTCAACAATTCCTCTTTCAATTCTCCATCTACATTTTCAAGCCATTCTTCATATATATTAAAGGCTCTTTCTCTAATATTATCCAAAATTACACCTCCTAAACCATAAAAACTTTATATATATATGCACTGTCTTCAGAATTTATAAAATTCATATTTTATAGAGAGTTAAAGATAATCTATTGATAAAATACCTCCGCAATTCTAATTTTGACCAATTTTCTATCATTTAACTTCTTCGGTACTTGTACCAAGAAAGGAAATAAGGCTCTGCTCTGAACCCGTTTAAAATTCAAAAGCTTATTTTATTAACAAATTTTCCAATTTTGTTTTATTCAAAAAACTCACGTAGAGAGTCTCTATTATTAATTCGACTTACATAGATTGTATGCTAAAACCCTCACAGGATTTCATACTGATACCCAATTACGAGCATTTCTAAAAACTTTATATATTTTGTTGCTAAAATTATATCATAAAAAATTAATAAAACGAAAAAATGCCGCTATTGTTTAGCGGCATTTTGAAATAAGAAAGGGGGCGATACCTACTCTCGCACGTCATAGCGTACTACCATCGGCACGATACGGCTTAACCGTCAGGTTCGGAATGGATCTGGGTGTTTCCCGTATCGTTATCTTCACCCCCTATTACTCACTCATAAGTGCATAGGGTTACGTCCAAAGCCTCGGGCTATTAGTACCGCTCGGCTCAATGCTTCTCAGCACTTACACCTGCAGCCTATCTACGTCCTGTTCTCGAACTGCCCTTACCTCTTTTCAGAGTGGGAAGCTTATTCTTAGGGCCCGCTTCCC
>NZ_AZRK01000008.1 GCF_002895485.1 Petrotoga sp. 9PWA.NaAc.5.4 | reverse complement strand
TCTTTCTTGTGAGTATATTATTAGAAGCTTTGGCCTTACCCCCTGTTATTGGAGAATAAATAAGGAAATCTCATTTTTTCACAAAAATAGTTTCGAAATTAAAACAATTATTATCATCAGAAAAGATTCTACTAAATTCACTCGGTGCCATATAATTCAAAGAACCATGTGGTCTTAAGTTATGATAAAAGAACATATATGCGTTGTAAGCTTGAAAAACATCTTCAATATTTTCAAAAGAATTTAGTTGAACAAACTCTCTTTCAAGGCTTGAATGATGTGATTCAATGAATGCTTGTGAATTAGGATTGTTTTTGTATCCAAACTCATGAGTTATTTCCATTTCATCCATGAATGATTTGGTTGCTTTTGATTTAAATTGGGGACCATTGTCTGTTCTTATTATGAGTTTTTTAGGGTCAGCTTTTCTGTATGAAATACCGTTGTAAACAGTTTTGATAAAATCTTTTGATTTACTTGAATGTCCTATCTGTGAAGAAACAATCGTCTTATCAAAAGCATCAATAATATCCAGTATGGGAACAAAGCCATCTTTCGTTGTGGGAATAAATTTAATATCTCCTTCCCAGAATCTATTGGGAGCATCTATTTCATGATTATTTGGTCTTTTCTTTGGATGTTTGAAATGGTTTCTGTAAGCTCTAACAACACCTAATTCTTTTCTTATTCTGTAAATCTTTTTGTGGTTAACAATTATTCCAAGTTGGTTCTTAAAGACAACAGATAACTTCTTATCTCCAAGAGATTTAAAGTAAAAAGTTGGATCGTTTGGATTGTTGTTTTCATATATGGAGATTATAATCTCTTTAATGCGTTCATCCTCAACTATTTGACCATTGATAGTATAAGAGAATCCTACGAATCTTTTTTGTTTTGGTTTAGCCTTGATAGTCTCAACAACAAAGAACAACCTTGTTTTGAAGTAAAAAGAGCTTGAACTCATATGAAAATAATCCAGAAGATAACTCAGGCATACACCATAATTTCTGTATTTAATAATAAGAATCAATTTACCAATATTTGTACAATTCACTTGTGGTTCATATTTTTTTTTAAAAGTTCAAGTTCATCTCTTACTATTCTCAGCTGTAATTCTTTTTCAAGAAGTATCTTTTCATAATAATCGAGTTTCCTTTTAAGATAAACAGAATCATTAGAATTGTTGTAATCATCCGACCTATCTGTACCTGCTGATTCATAAATGATAGGAGGAATCTTAGAATAATCAGAAATCATAGACTTAGTTCTACCTTTTTTGGTTTTAAACACAGAGTCATCATAATTAGATTTTTTGTACTTTTGAACCCATTTTCTTTTTCATATTCTCACCCCTTATTTTATTTTATCATTTCCTTAATTTCCCCTCAACTCTCCCCTTATTTGGTTCTCAAGCGTCTTATTCTCGGCACAACTAACCTGGTATTTGAGCTTTTGCCTGTACTCTTTACTTCCCCCATTTTTCTCCAATCTCTATGAGGGGTGATTATGTGGTGTAGGTAAGACACATTTAGCAGTTTCAATCGCAATAGAATGTGCAAAGCACAGATATTCAACATATTTTATCAATTTCTATGACTTAATGTCACAACTAAAAAAGGCATTATTAGAAAATAGACTACAAACAAGACTAAAACATTTTGCAAAATACAAAGTACTTGTAATAGATGAGATAGGATATTTGCCAATAGATAATGACAGTTCTAACCTATTTTTTCAATTGATTTCAGAAAGATACGAAAAACATAGTACGATAATAACTACAAATACACCTTTTTCTGATTGGCAGGAAATATTTGGTTCTCCTATGTTAGCACAAGCTATTTTAGACAGACTTTTACACCATTCACATGTGATTTCAATAAAAGGAGAATCTTACAGATTAAAAGAAAAGCTGGATTTGTTTTCAAACGTTTCTAATTCTTAATTCTATTTTTTGTACATTATTATTTTCCATTTTTTGTACACTATGGTATTGACTTTTACAGGTTATGAAGGATACTTCACGTTTCTATCAGACCTCCCCGGGTAAGTGCATACACTTTCACACCATCTATTCGCCTCATTTACTTGATATGACCTTCGACAGAAAGAGCTTTGTTTTGTTATGCAAACTCACTCAATCATACCTAGCCTTATATGAGATTCGTGTTCCTCGAACCGGTGTTTTGCCTCCAGCTTCCTTCAGATTCCGCATCACCACGGACACCCTTGCTCTTGGCTAACCTCTACTTCTGTCTTCGCGGTTCGGGACTTACACCCTATAGTTTATGCACATGCCGGGCGCACATCGAGTAGGAGGGAGTGATTAACTCCCGTCCTCTCACACCACCGTACGTACGGTTCCGTATACGGCGGTTCAATTAAGATAACTGACGCAAGTCTTCATAACGAGCTTCTATACTTTTCAGCCCTTGGTTTCTCCAATAGGAGTTGCCAAGGGTTCTATGTAAGATTGGACTTTTCGAAATACGCCAATAACTCTTCCGAGTATTTCCCCATTCATAAGCTTTCCATTGTGGTACGCCAAGTTGAATAAGGTTGCGTATCTTTGTTTTCGGTTTCTTCCAGTTTTTCCACAGACATGTTCGCAGTCTTCTTCGAATCCATCCATCTAACTCTCTGAAAATAGATTTGGTATCTGCTAATGCGAAGTATCCACACCATCCCATCAAATATTGATTCAATTTCTGAATGCGATATCCCATTGGATAAGGCTTCTTACGTGATGTAATTTTACGAACTTTATTCTTCATTCTTTTAAGGCTTTCCTTTGCGATGCGAACCTTTGGTTCTTTATGGGAGGTAAAACTGAATCCTAAAAATTTACGTTTCCATGGACGGTCGACCGCTGATTTCTTTTCATTTACTTTCAGTCGTAGTTTTCCTTCAATGAATCGTTGAATACTCGTCATAGTGCGAAGTCCTGCTCGCTTACTTTTCACGTAAATGTTACAGTCATCCGCATACCGAACGAATTTGTGTCCTCTTATTTCCAATTCTTTATCTAATTCATCTAGTACAATGTTAGATAGTAGTGGACTTAATGGTCCTCCTTGCGGTGTTCCTTCTGTTGTGCTTGATACCACGCCATTTATCATGACACCCGATTGTAAATACTTACGAATCAGTTTCAATAATGGTTTGTCTTGGATTCTCTTTGCGAGCGTGCCTATTAATCTGTCATGGTTGACCTTATCAAAGAATTTCTCCAAGTCCATATCTACGACCCAGCGATATCCTTCTCTTATATATTCTTTCGCTTTCTTTACAGCATCATGGGCACTTCGGTTTGGTCGAAACCCGTAGCTGTTCTCACAGAATGTAGGGTCATACACCTTTGAAAGTACTTGACCTATTGCTTGTTGAATCAATCGATCTGTCACAGTAGGGATACCTAATAACCGAACACCGCCGTCGGGTTTCGGGATTTCAACTCTACGAACTGGCATTGGCTCATAAGTTCCCTTGAAAATCGCTTCTTTAATCGTTTGCCAATTTTCGACTATGTGCTGACGTAGGTTTTGTACGGGCATCATATCTACTCCATGGCTTCCTTTATTCTGTTCTACACGCTTTAAGGCTTGAAGCATATTCTCCCGTGACAGAATTTCATTCAAAAGCATCGTTATTCTCCTTCCGTGAATAGCTTGTCTCTTTATGCCAGTAATCACTCCACCCTCCATGAGGTCCTCCACGGAATTCACCGCTTCCTTCCTCAAGTGAGGTACTACGTTTTCTGTGTTCATCATGACTCACTGAATGCCAAGGGCTATTCTCTCTTCATTGTTCAGTCCTTCTTAGTTGTTCTAAACCAACTAATACTATGACCTCTGCTGACTTCTGATAGTTCAACTACTTGTCACCAAGTAGGTTATGAAGGATACTTCACGTTTCTATCAGACCTCCCCGGGTAAGTGCATACACTTTCACACCATCTATTCGCCTCATTTACTTGATATGACCTTCGACAGAAAGAGCTTTGTTTTGTTATGCAAACTCACTCAATCATACCTAGCCTTATATGAGATTCGTGTTCCTCGAACCGGTGTTTTGCCTCCAGCTTCCTTCAGATTCCGCATCACCACGGACACCCTTGCTCTTGGCTAACCTCTACTTCTGCCTTCGGGGTTCGGGACTTACACCCTATAGTTTATGCACATGCCGGGCGCACATAAAAAACGTGTCATCATTTTGATGACACGTTTTGTTTTAATATTATTTATTATTTTAATACATATCAGGATTTGCCGGCATTTCAGGCGCTTTTTCTTCTTTAGGTTCTTCAACAACAAGAACTTCTGTCGTAAGAAGCATCGATGCAATTGATGCTGCGTTTTGTAAAGCACTTCTTGTAACTTTTGTAGGATCAATTATACCTGCTTCAAACATATTTATGTATCTTTCTTTTAGAACATCAAAACCATAAGTTGCATCATCGTTTTCTAATATTCTTTCAATAACAATAGCTGGTTCTAATCCAGCGTTTATTAATATTTGTTTTATAGGAGCATCTAAAGATTTTGCAACTACATGTGCTCCAATCTTTTCATCACCAGCCAAGGTATTAGCGAAATCTTCTACGGCTTTTTTAGCTCTTAATAAAGTTACTCCTCCACCAGCTACTATACCTTCTTCTACAGCTGCTCTTGTTGCAGATAATGCATCTTCTATTCTATGTTTCTTCTCTTTTAATTCTGTTTCTGTAGCAGCTCCAACTTTAATAACAGCTACCCCACCTGATAATTTTGCTAATCTTTCTTGTAAGGTTTCTTTTTCATAATCAGAAGTTGTATTTTCAATTTGAGCTTTTATTTGTTTTATTCTTTCTTTAATATCTTCAGAATTTCCTTTTCCTCCAACGATTATTGTATCATCTTTTCCTACTCTTACTACATCTGCTTGACCTAAATCGTTTATTGTTACGTCTTCAAGATTAAGCCCTACTTCTTCTGAAATAACCGTTCCACCAGTTAAAATAGCAATGTCTCTTAACATTTCTTTTCTTCTGTCTCCAAATCCTGGAGCTTTTACTGCTACAGATTCTAAAGTTCCTCTTAATTTATTAAGCACTAATGTTGATAGAGCTTCTCCTTCAACATCTTCTGCTATTATTACTAATGGTTTGCCACCTTGAGCAACCTTTTCTAAGATAGGAACTAAAGGTTTAACAGCAGAAATCTTTCTATCAGTTATAAGAATATATGGTTCTTTCATTTCTGCTTCCATCTTTTCAGTATTCGTTACAAAATAAGGAGAAATATAACCTCTATCAAATTGCATACCTTCAGTAAATTCTACATAAGTTTCTAATGTTTTTGAATCTTCTACAGTAATAACTCCGTCTTCTCCTACTTTATCCATAGCTTCAGCTATTATATTTCCAATTTCCTCGCTATTGGCGGAAATGGAAGCAACGTGAGCAATATCTTCTTTACTAGAAAGTTTTCTACTGCCTTTTCTGATTTGATCTACAGCCTTATCAGTTGCTTTAGCAATACCATTTTTCATTAATATTGGATTTGTTCCTGCCGCAACATTTTTTAAGCCTTCTTTTATCATAGCTTGAGCTAAAACAGTTGCTGTTGTTGTTCCGTCGCCAGCAATATCGTTAGTCTTAGAAGCAACCTCTTTGACTAATTCTGCACCTAATGCTTCAAATTTATCTTTAAGCTCAATTTCCTTTGCTATTGAAACACCGTCATTGGTTATTGTTGGAGAACCCCAACTTTTTTCTAATACAACATTTCTTCCTTTTGGACCTAACGTTATTTTTACTGCATCTGCAACAGTATTAACGCCTTTTTCTAAAGATCTTCTCGCTTCTTCATTAAATTTTAACATTTTTGCCATATTTTTAGCACCTCCTATTTATTATTCTTCTACTTTTGCAAGTACATCGTCGACATCTATAATAATATAATCTTCGTCTTCAATCTTTATCTCTGTCCCGGCATATTTGGAGAAAATAACTTTATCTCCAATTTTCAAATCATAATCATCTTCTAATTTCCCAATCTGTATTACTTCAGCTTTTTGAGGTTTTTCTTTTGCTGAATCTGGTAAAACGATCCCACCTTCTGTCTTTTTTTCTTCTGTTATAGGTTTTATCAAAAGCCTATTTCCTAATGGTTTCACTGTCATTTATGAATACCCCCTTTTTTATTTTTATAAATATTTTTATTATTTTTAGCAATTAAAAGTTAAGAGTGCTAATTCAATATTATGATAACACTTATCTTTTAAAGTAGCAAGAACCAAAAAATCCGATTATAGTCGATTATCTTTAATTAAACACAATTATTCTTGATTATATTAAAAAATCTCGTTTTTTCTCGTTTTTTCTTCCGTTTTCTCACTTTTTCTTTGTTTTTTACATAAAAGCAAAAAAATTAATACCTATTTTTAAACTTTTCAACTACTTCAATAAAAACTTTTAAAATTTCAGGATCAAATTGTGCAGGGGTTGTTCTATCATCTCCATTTAAAATTATATTAATACTTTCTATGTGAGATAAAGACCTTTTATATGGTCTTTCACTTCTTAAGGCATCGTAGACATCTACCAAGGACACGATTCTTGCTTCAATTGGAATTTCTTCTCCTTTTAAACCATAAGGATAACCATTTCCATCATATCTTTCGTGATGATATAATGCAATATTTTTTGCAACTTTTAAGATTTCCGCATTTCCTATAATATCTGCTCCATATTCTGGATGTTTCTTTATTATTTCCCACTCAGAAGGATTTAGCTTCCCTGTTTTTTTTAAAATTTCTATAGGAATTAAAATCTTTCCAATATCATGATAATAAGCATAAGTTTTTATTTTCTGAGAAAATTCTTCATCAAGCCCTAATTTTTTAGCTAATGCATAACTAATGTCACAAATCCTGTTCATATGATCAGATGTTTCTGAATCAAATCTTTCAGCAACTATCGTTAATTTTGTTAAAGAGTAATTATACGCATCTATAGCTTCTTTCTCTTTTAATTTTAAATCCATGAAAATCTCAATTAACCTCGCAAAAATTTCCATTATCTGTTTTGATGACTCTGAGAATTCTATGTTTACTTTAGTGCTCACAGAAATATTTCCAACAAATTTTTGACTATCTCGCAAATCCATAAAAAGACTATTTTTAATTTCATATGCTCCGACTTTTTTAAGTATGTCTTTTTGAGAATTAGGTATATTAATATTATGAGAAGATAAATTTTTCACTTCTTTAACATGACTACCCACTTTTATTACGTTTTCAAAAGGAAGGGTAAAGTTGTAAATTTCGTCTGGAAATCCATGAGCAGCTATTATTTTCCATTGATCACCCCTAACAACACCTATGGAACCACAATCAGCTTCGGGTATCATATTGACCAATTCTTCTATAATTCCATTTAAAATTGTTGTGGTATCGTAATCTTTCGTAAAATCATAAAATATTTTGTACATTTTTGTTAGTTTTTGATTTAAGATTTCATTTTTTTTGTTGAGTGAACTTATTTCGTTATATGAATCATTCAATTTCAGATTAGTATTTTTAAGTACTTTTAATATATTTTTATTACGTTGATAAAGGATTACCAAAATTATGAAAAGAATACTTAGACAGATAATAAAAAGTATGAGCCTTTCACTTAACATCTTTTGTTGTTCTAAAGCTAACGTAGAAGCTATGCCCATCCATTTTTGTGTTAATAATTTATAATCTTCTGACTTTAATACCTTTTTTAATGCATCTTCAAATACATTTAAAGCCGGCTTTTCGTTTTCTTTTTTTGAACCAAATGTAAGTGGATATGAATCAAATATCTTCACATATCTAATATGTGGGTGAAGATCGTGCAATATAAGATAACTATTCACAATTCTTTCATCTTCTAAAGCGGCGGAACTTATTTCGTTTCTTAATAGTTCATCTATTATCTCTTCATTTGTTTCAAATATTTTTATGTCTTCAAAGCCTTCCCTTTGTAAAACATCAAGCAGAAAACTTTCACGTAATACTCCTACACTGAATTTTTTTAATTCATCATAGCTATAGTTGTTGTCGTATAACGTCATAACAAATGGAGTAATAGTAATTATGTTTTTGTAAAATTTTAGTTGGTTTTTTCTTTCTTTATTAGGGACAATTAAACCTATTAGATCATAATAATCTGAAGAGATAAAATCACTGTAAGCTTCTCCCCAATTTTTTACTACTATATCAAACTTTAAGGTAGAATCATTCTCAATTTCTTTCAGTAGTTCTACTGCGAATCCAGTTATTTCGCCTTCTTTTATATAGACATCCGGATAGTAATATCCCAATATCACATTCAAAGTTTCTGAAAAAATATTTATTCCTAAACAACCAAACAAAAATAATATGATTATTATTTTATAATTCAAATTAATTCACTTCTTTCTTTTTGTTATTGTTATTTTTATTATTAATTAAGAATACTTTTCTATTTTATCACAAGGTTATTATTTTACAAATTTTGTTTTCTTACACTTAAATTGGTTGCAGCTTGTAGTATAATTAATATAAAAGCATTGTGATCTCTAAAAAATTTTTCAGAAAAAGTTAAAAAATTAAGAATTAGTAAGGATTAGAAGTAGAGAAGTATTTTTGAGTAAATTTAAAACTGAAACATATATAAAATGTAGTTTTTTTAATTTCTAAAGTGAGTATAAAATTTTGGAAGGAGGATTTATATGAGATACAAGCAATTTGGTAAAACTGATATGAATGTATCTGTAGTCGGTTTGGGAGCTTGGGAATTGGGAGGTAATTGGGGACCTATTGAAAAAGAAAATGCCTTAAAAATACTTAATTTGGCTTATGATAATGGAGTTAATTTTTTCGATACAGCTCCTGCTTATGGTTTAGGAAAATCTGAAGAAGCTGTAGGTGAATTTTTAAAAGGAAAAAATAGGGAGAAAATTTATATAGCTACTAAATGCGGCTTAGAATGGGATAGTAAAGGAAGAATACGTAACAATTTAAAAAAGGACAGAGTTTTAAAGGAAATAGATGATTCTTTAAAAAGGCTTAACACTGACTACATAGATCTTTATCAATTGCACTGGCCGGATCCTAATACACCTCTTGAAGAAACAGCAGAAGCTTTGCAAATAATTTTGGAAAGTAAAAAAGCGCGATATATAGGAGTGTCGAATTTTAGTGAAGGCCAAATAGAAACCCTTATTAAATATGTAGATATAGTTTCAACGCAGGATTATTACAATATGTTGGTAAGAGACGTTGAAAGAAAGTTATTTCCAGTGGTTAGAAGATATAATTTAACAGTTATTCCTTATAGCCCTTTGGCAAAGGGATTACTTACGGGAAAGATTTCAAAAGATTTTGTTCCATCAAAAAATGATCCAAGAGCTATGGATGAAATATTTAGAAATAGGGATCTTTTCTTAAAAAATATTGAAAAAGTAGAGAAACTCAAAATATTATCTAATAGAATCGGAAGATCTTTATCTCAAATTGCTATAAATTGGCTTTTATATCATAAAGAGGTGAGTACAGTAATAGCAGGTTCGAAAAATGAAAAGCATGTACTTGAAAATATAGAAGCTGGAGATTGGGAATTAAGTGAGGATATTTATTTGAAAATAGAAGAAATAATTGCGGACTGAGGAGGGAAAGATGGGCATACTGTGTGCAGGAGAAATCCTTTATGATTTTATATCTAAATCTCCTAATAAAGGTTTAGGAGAAAGTGATTTATTTGAGAAAAGACCTGGGGGATCTCCGTTTAATGTAGCTATAGGATTATCAAAGCTTGGTGCAGAGGTATCTTTTTTAACTAAAATAGGAACTGATGAATTTGGTAAATCTCTTTTTAATTATTTAGTAGAAAATGGAGTTAAAACTGATTGTATATTGTCTGAAGATGGTTTAAAAACGACATTAGCTTTTGCAGCAGTTGATGAAAATGGAAAAGCTGAATATCAATTTTATAGAGATAATGCTGCTGATGTCAATTTAAGAATGGAAGATGTAGAAAAGATGGACTTTAATAGATTTTCGCTTTTTCACTTTGGATCTATTGCACTTTTAGAAGCACCTACCTCTTCTACACTTTACAATTTGTTTGAAAAACTTAATTCACCTAATTTTTTAACTTCTTTTGATCCAAACATAAGAAAATCTATGATAAAAGATGAGAAGTCTTATTTCAATCTTGTGAAAAATATAATTTCGAAAGTTAATATTTTAAAGATGAGTGACGATGATCTTTTTTATATAACCAAAGAGAATAATATTGAAGAAGCTTTAAAACTCCTTGAAATTGATAAAAAATCCGTTGTTTTCGTAACTCTTGGAAATAAGGGTTCTATCGTTTATAAGCAAGGAGAAAAGTTAAAAGTAGATGGTTATAGAGTTAAGGTAGTTGATACTGTTGGATGTGGAGATTCTTTTATGGCTGCAATATTATTTAAATTAGGTGGTTTTTCTAAGAAAGAACTTATGATGGTTGATTTGAAGGAGTTAGGAAATATTGCTGACTTTGCTAATAAATGTGCTGCTTTAGTTGCTACGAGGCAAGGAGCTGCTAATGCTATGCCTACTTTGGCAGAGGTAAATAATTTTTATAATCAACTTTGTTGATTATGATTTTTATCTTTTATCTTATTATTTATATGGTAGTAGTAGTGATAGGATGATGTTGATAGTTGAAAATTATGTAAGTTGTAGGATAAATCAGAAAAATTTGTGTCGAAAAGTCTCACTTTTTTATAAACAACTTATCAACCTGAAAGTTCAAAAGAAAAAATTTTTGATATTGATAAAATTTTTGGTTCATAACAAGAACAATCAACTTTCATATGAACATAGTTATCAAATTTATAGGTTGATAAAAAAATTATGAACATATAAGTTGATAATAGTGTTGATAAAAAGGTTCATAAATTTATAGTATGTACCAGTAGTTATCTTTAATAAAGAGTTATTAAATATTGTTTTATAGTTGATAAATTTATCAACTTTTTAAAGTTATTATGAAAAAATAGGGACTTTAGAAATGGAAAATTTCAGAGAATGAAATTTATAACGGTTAAACTACCCTGTCTGCGACAAAGAACGTCGCAGCCACCCCTCTGGTGAGGGGAATTTCTATTACATTTACTCCTTCGTGGAAGGGGAATGGCGGAGCCCTCTCCCCTGCCTCGGTACAAGTACCGAATATTTGTTCGGTTTTGAATTTATAGCGGGTCCAGGGCGGAGCCCTCTCTTCTCCGTCGATACAAGTCCGAATATCTGTTCGGTTTTGAATTTATAACGGGTCCAGGGCGGAGCCCTCTCTCCTGCCTCGGTACAAGTACCGAATATCTGTTCGGTTTTGAATTTATAGCGGGTCCAGGGCGGAGCCCTCTCTTCTGCCTCGGTACAAGTACCGAAGAGGATTCTGAAATTTCTAAAGTGAGTAAAGATAAAAAAATAAAGATAAAAAAATAAAGGAGGAATTAAAAAATATGAAAAAAACTATGCTTCTTTCTTTCTTCTCTTTTTTGATAATATCATTGTTTTCTGTTAATCTTATAAACCCTCTTGGTCCAACTGTTATACCTGTTACAGGGTTAATGGAAAATAGAGTTCAAGAAGAAGTAGAAATAAATGTAAGTTTATGGAAAGATAACAGCGAAGCTGTTGCATTGTTAGCTTCTAATAAAGCTGATTTTGCTGTTCTTCCCATAACTGTTGGAGCTAATTTGTACACTCAAGGTATGAAAATAGTATTGTTGGGTGTACATGAATGGGAGGCTTTCTATTTAATAAATGATGGAACTTCTGAGTTTAATAATATAAAAAGTTTAAAAGGAAAAGAAGTTTATTCACCGCATGGAAGAGGTCAAACAGTTGATGTGTTATTAAGATATTTGTTAGTTCAAAATGGCTTAGTTCCAGATAAAGATGTGAAATTTTCTTATCTTCCTCCTCAAGAGATAGTTTCCCTTTTTAAAGCCGGTAAAATACAATACGCAGCTTTGCCAGAGCCTTTTTCAACTTTGGCAATAACTGGGACAAATGGAAAAATTGTACTTAATTTTCAGCAAGAATGGAACAAAGTTTCAGGTTCTAAATACGGGCTACCTATCGCCGGATTGTTTGTAAAAAAAGAATTTATAGATGAAAATCCTGATGTATCTATGTCTGTTGAAAAAGCTTTTGCTCAAAGTGTTAAATGGGCAAATGAAAATTTGGACGACTCTTTAAAGATAACAAACCAATATTTAACTATACCTATTCCTGTTTTAAAAGAATCTATGAAAAGATTGAAGTTTGAATACATATCTATAGAAGAATGTAAAAAAGAAGTTGAAAATTTCTTGTCAACTATGCATGAGTTTTACCCTGAAGGAGTACCCATTTTACCTGATGGAGATTTTTACGCTAAATGAAAACTTTTTATGGTATTTTGATGATTTTTCTGATTTGGTTCTTATTATCTTTAATTATAAGTTCTAATTTTGTTTTACCCATGCCACATGAAGTTTTAATCAGTCTTTTTCAGCAATTAAGAACTCCCAGGGTGTATAAAGCATTGTGGGATACATTATGGAAAACCATTGTAGTTTTGGTCATAGGAACAGCTTTTGGAATTGTATTAGGATTTTTAATGGGATTAAGTGAATTTGTTTATGATCTTTTTAGGCCTATGATCATGGTGATACAAGCTATGCCTGTAGTTTCTTGGCTTGCGTTTGTTGTATTTCTATGGGGAATAGGTTGGAAAGGTCCGATCTTTATAAGTACGTTATCTATATTACCAAATATTGTTTTTAGCACGGCTTCTGGTATAAAAAACACAGATGGAAAACTCATTGAAATGGTTCATTTGTATAAAGTATCTCCCAAAAAAATTTTTAGGCATGTATATTTGGCTTCAATTGTTCCTTTTATAATTGCAGCAATAGAAATATCTATTGGAAACGTATGGAAAGTTGTTCTCGTTTCAGAATTTCTTGTAGGCGGAAATGGTTTAGGTGTAGAACTTGCTTGGGCAAGACAATATGTAGATGTACCAAGAATCTATGCAATAACCTTATTGGCAGTTGTTTTTGGAATAACTACAGAGCGTTTGTTTAAAATTTTTTCACGAAGGATGTTAACACGTTGGGAAATGTACTAATTGTTAGCAATTTATCTAAAAGTTTTGATAAACTTTTAGTAATAGATAATTGGAATCTTCAAATAAAAGATGGTGAAAGAATAGTTTTAGTAGGCCCGTCAGGTTGTGGCAAAACAACCTTTTTTAGAATTATTTCTGGATTAGAAATGTATAACACGGGAAAAGTTGATATCTTTGTTGAAAAAATAGGTTATGTTTTTCAAGAACCAAGGTTATTACCATGGAGAAATGTTTTTGACAATTTGAAGTTAATTCGAGAAGATGAAAAGAAAATAAACGAGATTATCAACATGATGGGTTTAAGCAGTTTCAAATCTATTCTTCCATCCAAATTAAGTGGTGGTATGAAGCAAAGAGTAAATTTAGCAAGAGCGTTATTAGTAGAACCTCAACTTTTAATCATGGATGAACCGTTTAGTTCTTTAGATTTGAAGATTAAATTGTCGATTATGAAAGATATAAAAAAATTGTGGCTTAAAGATAGGTTTTCAATGTTGATGGTTACACACGATATAAAAGAAGCTATATTTTTGGCAGATAAAATAATAATTTTGTCTAACCGTCCTTCTAAGATACTGAAAACATTTGAAGTAAAACTAAGAGAAGAAGAAAGAGACATAACTGATAGAAGGTTTTTAGATTTAGAAAGTGAAATAACAAAGTTTGTTGTTAGTAATAATTACTGAAACGGCTTATTAAAGATTAATCTAAATTTTTAGAATAATAAAGAGCCTTGAAAAATAATGTTTTGAATTTAAAATGGGTAAATAGAATTTTAGAGACTTTAGAAATGAGAATTTTCCAAAAATGGAATTTTGAATTTATAATGGGTCCAGAGCGGAGCCCTTCCCCCTTCCTTGGTACAAGTACCTAATATTTATTCGGTTTTGAATTTGAAATGGGTCCAGGGCGGAGCCCTCCCCCCTTCTTCGGTACAAGTACCGAATATCTATTCGGTTTTGAATTTAAAATGGGTCCAGGGCAGAGCCCTTCCCCCTTCCTTGGTACAAGTACCGAAAAGTTAAAAAAATTAAGAATTAGTGAAGATTAGAATTGGGGAGGTATTTTTGAAAAAATTTAAAACTAAAATATTGGCAAAACTTAGGTTTTGAAATTTCTAAAGGGAGTAAATAGAATTTTTAAGGGAGGGTAATAAAGTGGTAAAAGTAGGTCTTCTGGGGTTAGGAACAGTTGGTAGCGGAGTTTACAATATAATTATAAACAAAAGAGACGAAACATCAAGGAAATTAGGAGAAGAAATAAAAATTCAAAAAATTTTAGTTAAGAATGTGGAAAAGAGAAGAAAATATGAAATTGATAAAAGCTTAATAGCAAAAAATTTTGAAGAAATAATAAACGATCCAGAAATTCAGATTGTTGTAGAACTTATCGGAGGAGAAACTCCTGCTTATGATTATATTAAAAGAGCCATTCAAAATCATAAAAATATTGTAACAGCAAATAAGTTAGTTATAGCAAAGCATGGTAAGGAGATTTTAAAGTTGGCTCAGGATTACAATGTAAAAATATATTATGAAGGAAGTGTGGCAGGAGGAATCCCGGTAATTAAAACATTGAGAGAAGCTTTAGTTGCTAATACTATAGATAGAGTTTATGGAATTTTAAACGGTACAACGAATTATATTTTAACTCAGATGAGTGAAAAAAATATGGGATTTGAAGAAGCCTTAAAAGAGGCTCAAAAATTAGGTTATGCAGAAAGTGATCCTTATTTTGACATAAGTGGTTTGGATTCTGCTTATAAGATAAGTATACTATCTCATTTAGCGTATGAAACATTTATAGATGTTGATTCTTTATATGTTGAAGGAATAGATAAAATAAGTAAAGAAGATATAGGAATTGCTGATGAATTGGGGTATGTAATAAAATTGTTAGCAATCGGCAAAAGATATTCAAATGATAGCTTAGATATAAGAGTGCATCCAACCTTTGTTCCTAAAACACATCCTCTTTCTAAAATTAGTGGTGTTTACAACGTTGTTCAAATACATGGAGATGCAGTAGGAGACGTTATGTTATATGGGCAAGGAGCTGGGGAAATGCCTACTGCAAGTGCAGTTGTTGCTGATATTGTAGAAGTTGCAAAAAGTATAAAGTATCAAATTAAAAGTGATAATTTTATTCACGAAGTAAATGGCCAAAATTTAATGAATATAGATGAAATTGAAAATTCATTTTATATTAGATTAAGAGTGAACGATAAGCCGGGAGTATTTGCAAAAATAGCAACTGCTTTTGGAGACAACAAAGTTAGCATCGCATCAGTTATACAAAAACATAGGTTGACACCCGTTGTTCCGATCTTCTTACTTACTCATCCTGTAGCAGAAAGATATATGAAAAAAGCTGTTGAAACGTTAAAAACATTAGAAGATGTTATAGAAATTAACAATATTATTCGAGTGGAGGGATTTTAATTGTTAACATTCTGGCCGGGAATTATAAAAGCATATCAAGAGTTTATGCCTGTAAATGAGAGAACAAAAATAATTACTCTCCAAGAAGGAAATACTCCTTTGATATTTGCGGAAAAGTTGAGTAATAAATTGAATGTAGAACTATATTTAAAATACGAAGGAACTAATCCAACAGGTTCTTTTAAAGATAGAGGAATGACTTTAGCCATAACTAAAGCTGTTGAAAATGGAGATAGAGCTATAATTTGTGCTTCTACAGGAAACACCTCTGCCTCTGCCTCTGCTTATGGAAGTAAAGCAGGTTTAAAAACAGCCGTAATAATTCCTGAAGGGAAAATTGCTCTTGGAAAATTAACTCAAGCTTTAATGCACGGGGCAATTGTTATTCCAATAAAAGGGAATTTTGATAAAGCGTTGGAAATAACAAGAGAAATAGCTAACAATTATCCAATAACACTTGTGAATTCACTAAATCCATATAGAATAGAAGGGCAAAAAAGCGCTGCCTTTGAAGTATGCGACCAATTAGGAGGAGAAGCGCCTGATATTTTAGCAATTCCTGTTGGAAATGCAGGAAACATAACAGCATATTGGAAAGGATTTAAAGAATATTATCAAGCTGGAAAAATAATGAAATTGCCAAAAATGATTGGTTTTGAAGCCGAAGGCTCTGCTGCGATTGTCAAAAATCAAGTTATAAAAAATCCTGAAACTATAGCAACCGCAATAAGAATAGGGAACCCCGTTAATTGGGAAAAAGCTTTAGAAGCGGCTACTGAGTCGGGAGGCTTTATAAATTTTGTTACAGATCAAGAAATATTGGAAACTTACAAAGAATTAGCATCGTTTGAAGGAGTTTTTTCGGAACCTGCTTCTGCAGCTTCTGTTGCTGGTGTTAAAAAAATGATAAATCTAAACAAAATTGAAAAAGGTAGCAAAATAGTTGCTGTATTAACAGGACATGGATTGAAAGATCCAGATACTGCTATAAACATGATAAAAACTCCTCAGGCAGTAGAACCGGAGCTAAATAAAATTTTAAAGATAATAGGATTTTAGGATGTTTTAGATATGAAAAATGTTTAATTCGGAATTCATAATTAAAAAAATTCTTAAAGTGTATTATTTATAAAAATATATTAGAAATCTAAAAAAAGAACGGATATTATTAAAAAAACTATAACATCTATTAGATATTATAGTTTTTTTGTTATTTTTAATTTTCATCTTGAATTTAAACTAAAAAATTTTGAGAAATTACTTTTTAAAAAGAAATATTATTTAATAATCACTTATAATCGTCCATAATTGAAGTTGACACTTTTAGAGAAAGAGTTTATAATTGTAATAGTTTCTTTCAGTAAGAAATAATGAAACAATTATACAAAAAAAGATAATTTTGTTACTAATTTAATATACGCAAAGGCTTTAAAAAAGTAGTAAAAACCACTTAAAAGAAGAAATTTTTTAAATTTAAAATAAACGTTTAAACTTGTAAAAATTTCATTCTTATTATTAAACAATATTTAGAGAAAATAAATGTTTTGATTTACATTTTCTATTTGGTAGAAACAAAAAAATAAAGGAGGCTGAAAGATAATTAATCAAATTCAAAGATCTTTTAATATTAAAAATAAAAATCAATTCGAAATTTTGAAATATATTTTTGAAAATAAGAAAGCCCTACGAACAGAGATTTCAAAGGATTTAGGATTAAGCGGTCCTACAATTAGTCGTAGTTTATCTTCTTACATAGATAAAAAAGTATTGAGAATAACAGGGAAAAAGAAATCTAAGACAGGAAGAAGATCCGATATTATTGAGTTTAGTGATTTTTATAAAATATTAGGTATTCAAATTGATAAAAATTTTATTAAATTTGGGATTTTCGGATTAAATCAAACTGTTTTTGATTTCGTAAAATACGAAATAGATACTTCTAATTTTGAAGTGTTGATAAATTTTTTTCGTGATCAAATGATTAAAATATCCGATATGGAGATTGTTGCAACAATTATAGGTTTTCCTGGTTATATATTTGATGAAGAAGTAATTTCAAGTTCAATTACTAACTGGAAATGTGAATATAGTGATGGAATAGTTAACTTGATTTCTTCTTATTTCCCTAATAGTATCATAAAATTTGAAAATGATGCCAATTTACTTGCGATAAGAGAAAAATTTTTAGAAAAAGGAAGAAAAAATATAATATGTGTTTATTGGGGTCACGGTATTGGAATGGGGTTAGTTATAAATGGTGAACTGTATGTAGGGGAAGGAATGGCTGGAGAGTTAGGACAAGTTACTTTTTATCGAAATATTTTAGAAGACCATCTTCGAAATTTGAAGCACAAAGATTTAGTTGAAGAATGGATATATATTTTAGATAGCTTAAAGTTCATTTTTCATCCTCAAAAAATCGTCTTAAACAGCCCTTTTAACGATATATTTGAAGAAGTAGTTGAAGTATATAAAAAAAAGTATTCAGAATGTAGTGGAATTAACGATGTAGAAATAGAAATTTCTACAAATGAAGAAAGAGCTATAGTTGAAGGAGCGGTTATTTTAGGTACCGAGTTATTTTTGAAAAGAATAACTAAGTTTGCATAAAAAAATAAAAAAATTTCTAATCATCACGCCGAAAGGCGATTAAAAGAGGAGGGGTATTATGAAAAAAACTTTTTTAATTATTCTTGTTGCCATCTTAGGGATAGCTTCATTTTCTCAAGCGGAATTAAACTTTATAGTAGGTCCAGAAAATTTAGAGTATTTGATTCAAAGGAATCAGGAATTTTATGATAAAACAGGCATTAGAGTAAATTTAACCGTTGTTCCATATGGTAGAGACGCTGTACCAAAATTAATAGCTTCTTTTTTAGCTGGTGGGACTCAATATGATATTTTTACCATTGATTGTGTAGATGTTCCAATGTATGCAGAAAACGAATGGGTTTTGCCGGTAGATCAATGGATTACGGAAAATATGAAAAAGGATGCATTACCTTTTGCATTAGATGGAGTAGCATATGAAGGGCATTGGTATGGATTACCTTGGGTATCCGAGTGGAAATCATTCGTGTATAATAAAGAAATAATCAAAAAAGCAGGTTATGATGTAATGCCCGTTACATGGGACGAAGTCGTAAAATTATCACAAGATCTTCAAAATGCAGGTATTGTAAAATATGCTACTGCAGGAAGTTGGGCTCAAAAAGAAAGTCTGGTGTGTGACTTTGTTGCCATATTGGCTTCGTTTGGAGGAGAGTTTTTTGATGAAAATTTGAATCCTGTTTTCAATAATGAGAAAGGTGTTCAGGCACTTCAATTTATGGTAGATATGATATATAAATACAAGATAATTAACCCTTCTTCTTTATCTTGGACGGAACTAGAGGTTTATCAAAATATGTTTAATGGCACTATTGCATATGCTATGATGTGGGGATTACCATTAGTCGATTTAGATAATCCTGCATTATCAAAAGTTGTAGGGCAATGTGAGATTGGACTGATGCCTTCTGTTGATGGAGATCATCCTTATACAGTTTCTGGGCCAATGGGGCTTGCTATTTCCTATGGAACAAAATATCCAAAAGAAGCATGGCAATATATAGAATTTTTAGCTGGTCCTGAAGGTGCTTTGGACGCTGCTCTTTATGCGGGGTTAGTTCCTGGATGGCAATCAGCATGGGAAAATTCAGAATTTAAGCAAAAGGTTCGAGGTGCGGAAGAAATGTTAGAACAAGGTATATATGTAGTAAATAGGCCTCGTGTACCTTGGTATCTTGAATTTTCACCTCTCCTTGCAGAAGAATTACACAAAGCATTGACTCTTAAATTGACTCCAAAACAAGCTCTTGATAACGCAGCTAAAGCAGCGATAAAAGTGAGAGAAGATTGGGAAAAAAGGTCAAAATAAAAGGAGCTCCGTATTTAATAGTATTTAAGTAGGTGGTAGGTAGGTCACCTACTTAATTTAATAAATTTAATACCTCTTCCTTAGGGACTTTAGAAATGAATATTTTTTAAAAATAAGCATTTGAATTTAAAATGATTAAACTATTCCGTCCGCAGCCACACCGTGGTTGCGACAAAGAGTGTCGCAACCACCCTTCTTGAGAAGGGGAATAGTGGAGCCATTTCCCTCTTCTTAGCTACAAGTATCGAAAAGGTTAAAGAAATTAAGAATTAGTGAAGATTAGAATTGAGAAGATATTTTGTAAAAATTTAAATCTAAAACATATATATAATAATAAGGATTTCGAATTTTCTAAAAGGAGCATTTTTTCCTGATGCGGAGGGTTAAAAATGAATAAAAAAAGAAAAGTGTTAGGATATTTTTTAATTACTCCTGCTTTAGTTGTAATGTTTTGCGTGCTAATTTTTCCATTAGCGTATTCTTTTTATCTTAGTTTTTTTAATGTTTCTTTGGGTAGAACCATGAAGTTGGATTTTGTGGGCTTTTATAATTATATTGATGTTATTAAAGATCAAACGTGGTGGAAGGCTTTTTTAAATACTATTTATTTTGTCATAGCAGATGTTGCCATTGGAATACCTTTAGGATTAATCTTTGCCCTAACTTTGAATAGGAAATTACCTATACGTAGTTTAATCATAGGAATAGTTATGTTCCCCTATATTTTACCCCCTATAGTACACGGGCTTATGTGGAAACTCATATATAATCCGGATTACGGGTTCCTTAACGCGACTTTAATGAATCTTGGAATTATCAAAGAACCTATTTATTGGCTTGTAAGTCCGAATTTAGCTTTGATTGCTTTAATTATTGCAAATATATGGCAAGGAACAGCTTTTGCGGTTATAATTTATCTTGGAGGGCTACAATCTATTCCTTTAGAATATTATGAGGCTGCTAGAATTGATGGATCAACTTCTATTAAGCTTTTAAGATATATTACAATTCCTCTTTTGAGGCCCTACACAAGTTTATTATTGGTTATGAAAACAATAATGACTTTCAAGATTTTTGATATGGTTTATGCTATGACAGGGGGAGGCCCGGCTGGAAGCACTAAAGTAGTTGCTTATGAAATATACCATACTGCTTTTGAAGCATTTAAATTTGGTAGAGCAAGTGCAATGTCGTATATTCTTTTAGGTATTGTAGCAGTTATAGTTTTTATCTATCAACGAATTTTTAAAGAAGAAACTTTATTATAAAGGAGAAATAGAAATGATGAAAAAATATTTAAATAAATTTTTAATAACATTGTTAATTATTATTATCGTTTTATTCTCTTTTATTCCTATTTATTGGACTTTAGTTACAAGCTTATCATACACATCAGACTTAACCTTAACAACCAAATATTGGTTCCCTCCTCGTATTAATTTTAATAATTATTTAGATATTTTTTCTCCTGCTCAAGGAGTCTATAGTGCAGCCTATGAATTTAGAATATCTCTGTTAAATAGTTTATTCATTGCGTTAATTACAACTATCATTGTATTAATTTTTGGTTCTTTTGCTGCTTATTCGATTGAAAGGCTGAAAGTACCTTTTAGAAAAGTTATTAGTTATGCAGTAGTTCTCACACAAATGATGCCCCCTATAGTTCTTGTTATTCCTCTATATTTTCTTTTTAACATGTTAGGCTTGCTTGATAATAAATTTGCTTTAATAATAATATATGTCGCTTTGAATTTACCATTTTCCATTTGGATTTTAAGCTCATATTTTAGAAATCTTCCTGTTTCAATTGAAGAAGCTGCTATAATAGATGGCTGTGGATATTTCGAAGTTTTGTGGAGAATTGTTTTACCTTTGTCAAAGCCCGCAATTTTTAGTAGCAGTATTTTTGTTTTTTTAGCGGCGTGGAATGAATTTCAAATTGCGCTGATTCTCACTACTACCCTTAGAGCAAAAACTCTCCCTATAGCTATTTCTCAATTTATGGGGCGGTTTTTAATTGATAATCCTATGTTAGCGACTTCTGGCATAATAGCTATGATCCCTCCCGCAATATTCGTAATATTATTTCAACGATATCTCATATCAGGATTGACAAGTGGAGCTGTAAAAGAATAAGAATTTAATCAAATACGTATTAAAAAATTAAGTTTCTGAAATCTCTTTTCATTTTTTATTTTATATATTTAGTAATAAAGTCAATAAAATTTTGGTCTTTTAAGGCTTTTTTAGCTAAAGTATTGTACTTATCTCCAGAATGACCTCTTATCCAATTAAAATTTACAACTAAAAATTTTATTATATAGTCGTATCAATTTTTGTAAGCCTTTATAATAATCTTATTTGTTTTCCAGGTACCTGTACACCATTTTTCTAAATCTTATCTTATATAATCATGATTTATTGTAAGTTTTTTATATCCATTTTCTTTAGTATATTCCGTGGCATATATTACAGCACTAATTTCACCTGCCACGTTTCTACTTAAAGTATGCGATTTGTTGTTTCCTACAAAATAAAATATCTTTTCTTTTCCATTTTCAATTATTACTATTCCACAACCATAAATATTTTTCTCTGTGCCGTAACTACCATCAATGTAAGTAACTAGAGAACTAAGTTAGGTTCACTTTTTGAATCGTTCTCTACATAATATTTTTTAGACATTATTTACTCTTCTTCTTTTTTCATATTGTCGTAAAAACCTTTTCTAAGGTTTTCTGTTACTTTTTTCATTTCGATATCTTCTTGTTTTAATTCTTTTATGAGATCTTCCACTTTCCATTGCGAACTTATAGGGGTTACTGAAGCAAATATAATGTTTTTTGGTAAATTATCCATGTTTTTAATTGTTTTCATGATGCTAAGTATTTGCTCTTTATTCATACCATTTATGATTATAGTTGGAATGTCTTTAATTTCTTCGTACACATTTAACCTCCTAAAAATTTATATACTCACTTTAGAAATTTCAGAATTCTTTTCGTTACAAGTAACCAAGGAATGGGAAGAGGGCTCCGCCCTGGACCCACTTTAAATTCAAAAGCTTATTTTTCAAAAATCTTTAATTCTAAAGTCCTATTGTTTTTTATACCCGCTTTAGAAATTTCAGAATTCTTTTCGGTACTTGTACCGAAAGAGGGAAGAGGGCTGTGCCCTGGACCCACTTTAAATTCAAAAGCTTATTTTTCAAAAGTCTTTCGCTAAAATATATATAACTTTTTACTACTTTTTTTATTATATCATGAATTCACTTGAAAAAAGGTATGAGGATTAAAGTTACTGTACAGTATATATAGGCTATATCTCCAAAAATCATCTTAATGATCTTCTAAATCCTGCAGCTTGAGCTTCTTCTTCCGTTTTAAACCATACTTCTGGAATAGTTTGATTATAATATATTCCACCGGGAAGATGGTATATTTTTTCTCCTTTTGAGTTTATATTTCCTTTTATTAAACCTTTACCTTGTTCATCAACATATAGTTTTTGAGTAACTGTTGAAGAATCTGTGATTGTAGCAGCTTCAGTTAAGTTGCTTAAAGAAGTTGAGTCTTGTGTGATATTTTTTTGTAAGCTCCAGAGCCCCAAGTTTTTCTCACGAGCTTCTTGTTCATACTTGATGAAATATTCTTGATATTTGACATCGGGTGGATATGTCGCTGCATTTGCATAGCCATTTAGGACAAGAATCGCATTAAACATTTTTGTTCTAATTTCTTCGTCAGTAATTTCTTTTGGCTGTTCTAACCAAATATATCTTAGTAGTCTTCCATATCGATCTGTTTCAGAAATATCTTTTTCAAGAAAAACAGTTTTACCACTCAGGTATTGTTTGGTAAAATCCGAAGCTTCTTTTCCGTATGGTTCGATTCTTGTAGTACTTTCTGGAGTATTTATTCCGATAAATCTTACTTTATAAAAATTCCCTTCTATTTCAATTTCAGCGGTATCTCCATCTATTACTCGCGTAACTATTGCTTCTTCTAATCTTATAGTACTTATTACAAGTTTTTCTTGAAAAAATTTGTCGTATAATTCTAACCTTTTTAAGTCGCTTTCTTCGTTTCTTATCTTTATTAATTCATCTACTAAGTTGTCATAAGCCTGAAGTCTTTCAAGGTTATCTTGAGTGTTTATAATATCATTGAATGTTTGTCCAATTGTCAATAAAGAAAGAAGCGAGAAAATAAGGATAAAATATACTTTTTTCATTAAAAGCCTCGCCTCCTTGTCTTGTTTTTTACTCACTTTAGAAATTTCAGAATTATTTTCGATACTTGTACCGAGGGAGGGGAGAGGGCTCCGCCCTGGACCCATTTTAAATTCAAATGCTTATTTTTCAAAAAACTCTCGCTAAAATGTATAGCTTTTTATTGCTATGTTTTTATTATATCGTGAATTTAATTGAAAGAAAGGTTTAAGAATTGAAATCGTTGTATACTATTATGTATAAATATATTAAAAAGTTAATAAAAATATAATAATCTTATGTTTTCTAATTTGAGAAAAGATTTCAATATATTTTCGTCTATTTCTTTATTTATCTTTTCTATGCTTTTGTCTTTTGAATCTTGTATTTTTGATATAAGAGACATTATTTTTTTCGCATAAGCTTCTATAGAAAATTCATTTATATTGATTCCCTGATCTATGTTTTTATTAAAAATTAATTTATCAATTTTTTCGAATATTTCTTTATTTATTTCTTTTATTTTGTGTAATTTTTCTTCTTCTTTTAAACAATATTCTTTTTGCAAATCAACGGAAAGAAAAGAAAAATCTACAAATTCTTGTGAAAAAATATTTTGTAAATCTTCTTTCAAAAGTTCTTTATAAGAATTATCAATTGGAATATTAGTTATTAAATTTTGATATTGGTTTTTAAGAAAACTCTTTTCTTTTTTGGATAATGGGACATAAAACCCATCATAATAACTTATTTTGCTTATGTTTTTAAAATCTTTTACGACCTCTAATTTCCTTGTGAAAAAGTTTTTATGGTTGAATTTAGATTCTAAATATATCATTCCAAAGCCTTCTAAAACAGAAGAAGAAAAAAATAGATCGGAAATTTCTAAAATGTATGGAAATAAAGTAGGATCTTTTGCGGAAATAGCCCATGCTCCTGCGATTTTTTCTGATTTAAAAGTTTCTTTTACTACTTTTTCATAAGGTCTTTCTTTATCGGAATTAGCAGGTAAAGTTATTAGAAGATTACTCTTTCCGTATAATCTATTTATTAAAATAGCTTCTAAAATATTTTTTCTCCTTAGTGTCCTTGTGGGATATAAAAAGTTTAGAAAATCATTTTTTACATTAAAATTTAGATTTTGAAGTATTTTTATTACGTTATTTTTATCCACTGTTTTTGAAGTATCCTCACTTTTTTTAAATTCTGCGGCATTTGGAAGATAAAAAAGATTTTCCTCAGGAATTCCTGATTTTAAAAGTCTTTCATAATCAGAAAGGTTGATTGTGGTATAAACAATATTATTTTTCACGGGATATAAAGAAAGGTTTACATGTTTTTTCACAAAATCGTAATTTTCCCATCTTGCACATTCGGGAAAATCATGTATTTGCAGTATGGTAGAAACGTAGTTGTTTTTTGTTATAAAATCTATTAAAGCGTCTGTAAATGCCGGATTTTTACCTAAATGATAGTTGTGAACCCAAAAAATAGCATTAGAGTCGTAGATTTTATTTAGTTTTTTTGAAATTGAATCTTTCAATTCATTAAAGGTTTTTTTATCAGTTTGTTCTGGATATATGTAAGACAGTTCAGGGAAATCAACAAAATTGACATTGTCATAAGTTAATATATCTTCTATCCCTTCTATTCCCATTTTTTTAGATCCAAAAAGAGTAAAATCATATTTATCTTTTAAGGCTCTAACTATGTTTTTAACAACGGTAGTTACCCCACCTCTTAGATAGTGATAATGAAATATATATATTTTATCAAACATATTAGTCGCCCCTTAAAAATTTTTGCCTGTATTCAGGAATTGTAATCATAGGGGGTCTTTCTATGCTCAAAATTTCAACGGAGTTAATAGTTCTTTCATCATCTTTTTTTTGAATCATAATATGTTTATCGTTTAATTTAGTTTTTAATTCAACTTTTCCATACTTTTCTAATCTTTTTAATGTGACTTTTGTCAACTCAAAAGCCATTTTACTTAAAGCTTGTAAAGATTGATTATCATGAATACGCAACTCAAGATCCACCTGTCCAATTATTTGAGTACCATAATTTTGAGCGATATCGATTAAATGAGCTATTTCTACTCCATAACCAACAAAAAAAGGGAGTCTTTCTAAAAGTTCTCTTCTTCCAGCATATTCTCCACTTAAAGGTTGAATAACAGTTGCTAATTCAGGGTAAAAAAGTGAAAAAAGTGGTCTTGCTACTAATTCTGTTACTCTTCCTCCACCCGAGGGTTGAACGTTACCTTTTCCAACTATAGGCCTTTCATAAAAAGCTTTTACATAAGATAATTCCGGATATTTGAGAAGAGCTCCTACAAGGCCATACACAAATTTTGGATGAATGTTTTCTATATCAGAATCGATCCAAACAATAATATCTCCCTCTAAAACGTATAAGCTTTTCCATAAATTTTCTCCTTTGCCTCTGTAAAATCCATATTGCGATAGAACGTCTTTTGAATAATAAGTTTTGGCTCCATATTCTTTAGCAATCGATACAGTTTCGTCTTGTGAACCGGAATCAATCAAAACTATTTCGTCTAAGAGAGGATACTTTTCCATAAGTTCCGATTTCATAACTAATATTTCTTTTCCTATAGTTTTTTCTTCATTTAATGAAGGAAGAGCAAGAGAAATTTTAACCCCTTGCTTTTCTTTTATTTTTACTAATTCTTTTATGTCTTGAAACTCAGAATGATGAAAAGAACGTAATAAAACATTGTCTTTCATGTCTATCTCTCCTCATCATTTATATTGACAATTTGATCGTTTATTTCTTTATTGTAAAAATCTTCTATGAATAAACTGTCTAAAACTTTTAATATTTGAATTAAACCCTTTATTATTTCATTTTTTTCAATGTATTCTGTATCATCTGATATTTCGCCCTTAGCCACAGCAAGTGAAATAGCAGGAATGCCGGATTTAATTATCAAAGCTTCATCTTTTTCAAGGGGAATGAATCTTGTTTGTAGTTTCAAACTATTATGAATATCTTTTATTTGTTCGATTAGAGGATGGTTGACCGGCAGAAAACTTGTTGGTATATAAGATAATAGATTTAATTTAATTTTTATTTTATATTTATTAGCTAATTCAGCTACTGCAGATCTTAAATTTTCACTAATTATTTCTAAATCTTGATCTCCTTGGCTTTTTATCTCTAATATAACTTGTGTGTAGCTTTCAAAACTTTCAAGTTTTAATATGTTTACTGATGTACCTTCCATATTAGAGTTTTCTTTTAAGCTTGAAGTTAGATTATAAAGGATTTCTAATGTAGAAGGGGATTTTATGGATTTATGAATGGAATTACGAGTTAAAAGTCTAAGATTGTATAAATATTTTCCTAAGGATCTATTGCCTAAATCTCCTAAATTAATACCATTAACTTTTATTGCAAAATCAAAATTTTGTATTTGCTCTTGTAAAAATTCTCCTAATCCCGAAAATTTATTTTTTCCACTTTGATTCAAAAATAAAAAAATTACATTGTTATCAAGCCTTATTTCTTCTAAATATAAGAATTTTATAATCGTTAATAAACTTGCTATTTTAAATGAACAAGAAGCTATTCCTAAACCTTCAATTTTATCTTTTTCCACTCTTACAAATCTTTCAGTGAGGGGATTCTCAATTTCATCGATAGTCGTAAAAACTAAAATAGTTGATTTATTTTTATCAAAGATAAAAGGTAAAAATAAATTTCTCTTAGAATCTTCTTCCCAGTTTTTTATGCCTAATTCCTTTATTTTATCTAAAATGAAATTTTTTTGTTCGTCCAACATTTTCAAAGGCAATTGATTGTAAAGAATCGCCGTTGATAAAAGCTCATCCTCATATTTTTCCAATTTCCATAATTTATTTTCTAAATTAAACATTTTAATTTTCACCTCTCTTTTTTGCGATTTAGGAATTTAAATCGCTATAAATTCAGAAGTTTTTATAGAAACATATGTATTTTTCAAGATTACTTATTTTTGGTTTATATGAAACTAGAAAAAAAGTAAAAGAAAAATGCCCTTCCACAAGGCTTTAGATAAAAATAAATTTTATTAAAAATCTGCCAAATAAAGATAAATAACTTAAAATTTTAAAGCGTAAGAAAGGGATTAAAGCAGCGATAATTGTAAGCAAAAAGCGATTTTATATAATACTCACTAACATTATAACATAAAATGACTAATAATGTCAAAATAACGTTATATTACATTAAATGTTCATGAAAAGAATTTTGGTATAAATACCGAAAGCGTATAAAGACGCTCTGTGCGAGTATTTACAAAAAACTGAAAAATATTTATTAGAATAGAGTATGATAAAATTAAAAAGGTTGTAGAAAACATTATATTTATTGGAGTTAAAAAATGCAAAAAAAGTTCTATGCAGTTAGAAAAGGAAGAAAAACAGGTATTTTTGAAACATGGGAAGAATGTAAAAATCAAGTTTACGGCTTTCCAAACTCAGAATTTAAAAGTTTTAAAACAAAAGAAGAAGCTAAAGCTTTTTTAGAAGGGAGTAATTCTCTAAATCATTCAGAAATAGGTTCATTAATTGCTTACGTAGATGGAAGTTATGATTCTACTACAAAAATTTATGGAAGTGGGGTAGTACTTTTAGAAAGAGATAGTAAAAAAACCTATAGTTTTGCCGGAAACAATCCTGAATATGCAAAGAGCAGAAACATTGCAGGAGAAATAAGTGCAGCTATTTATGCAATGGAATATGCAGAAACTAATAAATATGAAAAACTTATAATAAATCATGATTATATAGGATTAAAAAAGTGGGCAAAAGGAGACTGGAAAACCAACAAAAATCTAACAAAAGCATATAAAAACTGTTATGAAATATATAGTAAGTTATTCATAATAGAATTCAAATGGGTTAAATCACATTCGGGTGACTATTATAACGATTTAGCAGATAAACTTGCAAAAGAGGCGCTAACGGACAAAAATTTCAAAGATTTAATTACCAAATACAAATATATAATGTAAATTTTGTTTTTATTATATCCTCCACAACGCTCAAACTTACCCACTTTAGAGATTATGAAACTTACATTTTATTGATATTTTAAGTTAACTTTTATAAAAATAACTTCATAACTCTTTCTTACTAACTCCGAATTTCTTTAATTTTTCGCTACGTGTAGCGAAGAAGAAGGGAAAGGACTCCGCCTTAGACCCACTATAAATTCAAAAGCTTTTTATTCATTTTCCTGCAAGAAGACTCCCACTTCTGTAAGTGGGGGATGAATTGCAGTTATAAAACATACTAAATCCTTTCCTAAACATATAGGGCTTAACTAAATCTGTTTTGACTGGCTTAGACATTTCCATTAGCTTAATATATTTACCTTTGTTCTGTACACCTTGAACTGAATATTTTTTGCCCTCAAAGATAACGATATCTTTAGGCTGATAAGCGTATCTTTGCTTACGAATATTTCTTCTGCCTTTTGATTTTTTAGCTCCACGATACTTATGAAGATTTTCTTCATTTAAGTTTTTGTTTCGTGTCCTTCTACCACAGAAAAGCTCTTGTCCTGTTTTAATAGACTTATCTCTTATATCAACATATTTTGCATCATAGAACTTTTCGAGTGAACGATTGTTTCTCCTAATTTGCTCAAAATAGATAGGTTCTATTCTCTGTTAATTAATTCCACCTGCTATGCAAAATGAATCGTTATAATGTGTCTTTTCCAAAGCATGACTTACTCTTTTGGATTTTGTAATATAACCGTAAGTGTAGTCACACATCAGCGCATTGACCAGTTTCCATCTTATAGTAGACATAAATGTTGCGTCATTTAATGGTTTTTGAACAGGCTTCATTCCATACAATTTACCTCCCTCTTTATGATTATTAGGATTGTGGCATTTGGTGCATAATGTTATTAGATTGCCTGGCCTATCTGTTCTATCTTGTTTCCAATAGCCTATATGATGTACCTCAAGTATGGTGTTTTTCTTGCCACATAGCTGGCAGGTATAATTATCTCTATACAGAACGTATTCTCTTACATTCCAAAAATCTTGTTGTTCACCTTGTTGATAACCTTCACCAACTACGTTTGGGTTTTTAAGCTTATGAGTATTAAAGTTAGCTACTTCTACAACTATGTTAGCTATAGGCAATACCTTTTTAAGATAATTAATAAATCTAACATGAGAATCTAACTTGTGTTTAATAGAGGGCGCTAACCAACCTTCTTTCTTAGATGAAATTCTAAATCTAGGTTTCCTATATCTAAGTCTATTGCGCCTAATTCTACGATACATCCGTCTTTCTTTAAGAAGCTCAGATATATCATTTCTTAGTTTAACTTCACCACATATTAATTCCTCTTTTTCTGTTACAGCAGAGAAACCTACGTAGTTATAACCACTATCTATACCAAGTGAGATGTTTTGTGTATAGCTAGTAGTTTCATATAATAGCTGAATAGTGAAAGGTTTAACTTTAACTACTTTAGCAAGCTGTTGTTTTAAGAGACGTCTAACTTTGCCATGCCTTTTAGTGGGCATCAAAGGATCACCTTCAACAGATAATACATATACCACACATGTAAATGATAAAATAAAAAGGTATAAAAAGTTGCAAATAAAAATGTACAGAAATGAACATAAAAATGGTATCCTTCTTTAGGAGAGGAAATAGAAAGAAAAGGAGGAGAAGGATACCAAAGATGAAAGAATTAAAAAAGCAAATAGAAATAATAAAGGTGATGGGAATGAAGCCGAACTTTTCTGAATTAGCAAGGATGTATGGGATTGATAGAAGGACAGTGAAAAAGTATTATGAAGGATATGAAGGTAAGCCAAAGAAAAGGAAGAAACCAAGCAAATTGGATAAGTATTCAAACGAAATCAAGATAAAGCTTTCGATAAAGGGGGTTACGATAAGAGCAGTATATGAGAAATTAAAAGATGAAGGATTAGATGTAGGGACATATTCCAACTTCAGTAAATATGTAAAAAGGAAAGAGTTGAAACCTGAGAAAATA
>NZ_AZRK01000007.1 GCF_002895485.1 Petrotoga sp. 9PWA.NaAc.5.4 | reverse complement strand
TACTTCATCTACTCCTGATGTCACTTCTTCTACATTTCCTGCTGTTTCTTCTGCACTTGTTTGTATTATGTCCATTTGTGTCTTTAACTCTTCAGAATTATTCCTGCTTTCTTGGGATGCTTTTGTTAGTTTTATGGATGCGTTATCTACTTTCTCTGATGCTCCTTTTATTGAACTCATAGATTTCCTTAATTCTTTGCTCATCGCTGACAATGCATTCGCCATCTGTCCTATCTCATCTTTGCTTTTGCTTTCAAAGTCTACTGTTAGATCTCCTTCTTTGAATTGGTTTATTTTGTTTCTGAACTCTGTCAATGGTTTTGTTATGCTTCTTATTAGATATATGACCATGATTATTGATACTACAAACGCTATTACCGTTAATATTATTGTTAGCATTATGGCTGTGTTGTTTTCTTCTATGAGTGTCGGTCCTAATGTGTCTTGTTGTACTTTTAACTCCGCTCTTTGTTCTTCTAATAGGTCTAATATTTCTACTCTCATTTCTTCCATCTGTTGTATTATTGGTTCTTGTGATTCTATTGTCTCAACTATTTGGATGAAAACACTTTTAAAATCATTGACATAAGCTTGCATCTCTGTAAACAACTTTCTTAAATCATCGGAAGTTAGTCCATATTGCATGATCAGTAGTTGAGAATCTAATTCGTTAAATGCCCCTAATACATTATTTTTATCTCCAACTGATTTAGATGAAAAGTACATATTACTAAGATAAATTATATTATCAACTATTTGCAGTGAACTATCAGCATAAAAAACAATGGTAGAAACGTTGTTTTTTTGAGCATTTTCTTTAAAAATTGAAATAGTCTGTTTTAAATTATCTGCAATTTTCGTGAATTCTTGCTCTATAAGATTTTCTTTTTCAGCATTTAAATCAACTATTTGATTAAATAAATTTTCATAGGCTACTATATAACTTCTTAAATTGACAATTTCCGTCGATTCACTTGCTTCATTCATAAATTCATCTTTTATATTACTTATATTAATCAAAAAATTTTTTTGTGTCTCAGCATCATAATATATTACATAATCTTTTAAAGCTAAAGCTGCTTCAAAAAAATTCATTTCTATTTCTGAAATTCTACTTGTTTCATCAGATAAATTTTTATAACTTTCCAAACCTTGATTAGAAATTATCAAAGAATAAATATTAAAAAAAACAGCTGCCCCAAACAAAATTAAAATTATTGCGATAATCAATGTTATTCTTCCACGTATACTTTTGAGAAACATTTTACTACCTCCCATTTTGTATTTTTTATTCATTTTAGAAATTTCAAAATTCTTATTTTATATATGTTTCAGATTTAAATTTTTTCGAAAATACCCTCCCAGCTCTAATCATCACTAATTCTTAATTTTTTTAACCTTTTCGATGCTTATAGCCAGTCAAGGAAGGGCTCCACCCTGGATCCATTTTAAATTCAAATACTTATTTACTGAAAACTATAACTTCTAAAGGCCATATTGTATTTTTTTACAACTTTATCAATATTTAGATGTAAATATTGATAAAAATTTCTTCTCGATCATAGACGCCCAAATTGATCGTTTTAAATTAGTTCTTTTAGTATATTTTAACATAAAAATGATCTCTATAAACGTTTACTCTTTTTAATTAACCCTAAAAACTATAAAAATTGACTTCCTTTTAAGGAAGTCAAAAGCGGGAATAATAAAATATTAAAAAAGCGCTACTTCTTCAGTGTTTCATAAACAGAGTTTAGAAGATCGTTTTCGATATCATCTACGTATTCCCAATACATTATTCCACCTAATTTCATATTTTTAACGTACATAGCTTTTTCAGCCACCGATTGAGGATCCTCATAGGTTATAAATGTTTCTCCATCATATAAATATGGAACTTTCGCTGCATCATCCCAAAATCTTCTAAAATCATTTTTATTTATATAATATTTCTTAAGCATTGTGTACGGTATTGCTCCACCCGGCCAAATGGTTTCTTGATACTTTTGGAATAAGCCATCACCATTTTCACCGGACTCAACCCCATAAAATTCTCTTCCATATGCTGGAAATCCTAATACTAACTTTTCAGCAGGAATTCCTCTATCAATAAATCTTTTAATAGCGGCATCTGACGAAAGTCCCCAATGCGCAACAGGATCTTGAGGATTTATAAAAAGATTAGAGTGATGAGCTGTGTTTGCACTCCAAGGTCCATGATAATCATATCCCATCACGTTAATTGAGTTAACCAGAGGAACGACTTTCTCCCATTCTATTACGTCTAAAAACCAACCAGATACATTGGCACAAAAAGATATCTCCTTATCCTCTCCTAATTTTTCACGAAGTAGCTTAATAAGTTCTGTAAAGTTTTCTTTATCTTCATTTCGTGCTTTTATTGTGCCTCCGCCACCATCTACTGGATATTCCCAATCTATGTCTATACCATCTAAATTGTACTTTTCTATATATTCTACGACACTATCAACAAAAATTTCTCTTGTAGCTTTAGTTGCAGCCATATCTGAAAATCCATCAGCCCCCCATCCACCAACTGCCACAATTATTTTTAAATCTGGATATTTTTTTTGTACCCTTATCACTTCTTCCCATATATCATTAACAATAGTTTGAGAAGAAACTGTATCTGGAACTCCAGGTATTCTTACATCGTAGTTCGATATTTTAAATTCGTTGCTGATTCGAGCGAAAGCTAAATATAGGTGAGTTAATTTATCTCCTTCTATATCTTCCGCAGTCCAATTTTTTCCTACCCAGCAGGGCAAATATGCAATAATTTTGTAATTTTTGTTTTCCACTGTTATGTCCTCCTTTGCGTTACTAAGAGTCTGAGAAAAGCTCAAAAAACTTATCGTTAACACTATCAAAATAACCCATATCTTTTTCATTTTATCTACCCCTTTACACTTCCGGCAGTTATACCAGATATAATTTGCTTTTGAAAAATTAAAAAGGCTATCATTATCGGTAAACCAACAATAGTTGTTGCTGACATAAGGTAGGGCCACTGTAATTGTGTCAACTGTTGATAAAGCGCAAGACCAACTTGAGCGGTTCTCATTTCACGAGACGACGTTAGTATCAAAGGCATGAAAAGATCGTTCCACGTAGTTATAAAAGTGTTTATTCCCATCACTGCAAGCGCTGGTGAAGAAAGTGGCATAATTATTCTGAAAAACACTGCAAATGGCCCTGCACCATCTACTACAGCCGCTTGTTCAATCTCTATTGGAAGTTGCTCTATGTATTGTTTTAAAATAAAAATACCAAAAGGCGTTACTAATTGAGGAAGTATTAATGCCCAATAAGTATCTAAAAGATTTAAATTTTTCATTAACATAAAAATAGGAATGGTAGTTACTTGAAACGGTATCATCATTGTAACAAGTATTAGTCCAAATAAAAAGTTTTTACCCTTAAATTCTCTTCTTGCAAATGCATACGCTACCATTGATGAAAACAAAAGATTAGCTACTACAACCGTAACTGATACTATGATACTGTTTATAATATATCTTCCAAACATATCTTCAGTCCATACTATGACATAATTCATCAAGGTTGGATATTGATTGTAAATTTTGATATCATCTATTAAAAAAGATACATTGAATGCATCTTTCTCATTGTTTAGCACAACTGAAATACCTGTCACATATTTGAGATTTAGTTTTTCTTCATCAAGTGCTTTTTTATTTATAATTATTTCTTCCCATTGATCTCTTTTTTCTAATTTAAATGGAATGTCTTGAAATTTCCCATTAACATCTTCAAATCTAACATAACCATTATCAATTTCTGGAGTTTCTACCTTCAGCCAGAAATTAAAGGTTTTTACTTTTCGTAAATCTCTGGTAGCTCCTATCATTTTTATTCCAGGATTTCTTTCACCTGTTGACTCGATTTTCAAAGATTGCGTTGAAGTAGGCGACTCTTTTACTAATGAATAGTCAGTATTACCTAATGGTGTAATCGTACGTTTTATAACGCTCATGTATCCAGCTTCAAAATCGTTCAAATAATATTCTTTAACGATATTTGTCATATTTCCTTGAGGAATGAAAGATGTATAAATCATTATCACTAAAGGGAAAAGAAAGATAATTAACAAGCAAAAAGAAATTATCATTAACACTGTCTTTTTAATTTTCATCAGTACTCACTCCTCAAAGCTCTTTGCTGGATCAATGTAATAATTAAAATAATAATTACTAATACATAAGCCATAGCCGAGGCATATCCCATTTTAAATTGTCTAAAACCTGTGATGTAAAGGTAATGAACAATTGTTTGAGTAGAATTTAGAGGGCCTCCACCAGTCATTGTAAAAATTTCCGCAAAGATTTGAAACGAACGAATAGTATTTATAGCTATTACAAAAAATAAAGTTGGTTTTATCAGTGGTAAGGTTATTCTGAAAAATGTATCTTTTGAAGACGCACCATCAATAGAAGCCGATTCATATAACTCTTCAGGTATACTTTGTAAGCCAGATAAAAAAATTATGGTATAATAACCTATGGCTGCCCATATATCCATTATCATAATAGCTAATAGAGCGGTGTCTGGTGAAGCAAGCCATCCCGTATTTTTTTCTATTCCAAATACTCCTAAGACATGATTTAGTAATCCGTCCGCACTATAGATATAGCGCCATATCGTCGATATAACAACCATAGACATAACAGATGGCAAAAAGAAACCTGCCTTAAATAATCCTTTACATTTAATCATTTTACTGTTAATTAGAATGGCTAATAAAATTGATATTATTGTAGTAAAAGGTATTGTCCCAACAACAAAAATAAATGTATTTCTCACAGCCTTCAAAAAAATTTCATCGTTAAACAAGTTAATATAGTTTCTTAATCCCACGAAATTCATCGCTGGATTCAACCCAGAGTAATCTGTAAAACTTATCCCAATTGAAAAAATAATAGGATAAGCGGAAAATATTATAAAAGTTATGATCCAAGGAAGTAAAAAAGTTAGAGTCGTTAAGTTATACTTAGTTTTGAATTTCATCGTTAGATATTTCTCCTTTTCACATTTTTATCGAAAGGCAGAGGAGTTAACCTCTGCCACCAATCTACTTTCAATAACCCAACCAACTTGTTACAGTAATGATTGAATTTGTTCGTTGTATTTCTGCAATATACTTTCAATGGGTGTATTTGTGAGTAATATTTCTTCAACAATGTTGGTAAATAGTTGTTCAATCTTGTTAGCTTCAGCTAATGGTGGAAATGGTACAGCGTATTGATTTTGTTCCAAGAATGTTCTGTGTAGTGGGTGACTCTCGAACCACGGGTCTTTTTCAATTCCTACTTTTGTCGGGAAAACCTCACCCGTGGTTCGAGTTATTTGCATAGCAACTTTTTCACCTAATAGATATTCAACAACTCTCCATGCTTCATCAATGTTCTTGCATTGTGAGGAAATGCCCAACACTTCTCCACCAGCAAACGATGCATGATATCCATAGTTTTCTCTTGGTTTTGGAATGAATGCCACGTCAAATATGGTTCCTGGATAATCTCTTTGTGTATTATTGATATATGCAGGACCAGCAAAGAAAAAACCTAATTTGCCTTTTCCAAAAGCTTCTGCCAATTCAGATTCTTTACCGAGTAATGCATAATCTTTCAAAGTTCTATAATAGTACGCTGTTTCAATTACAGGATCAGAATTTAAAGTTGCTTTCTTCAAATCTGGAGATACAAAGTGTCCAAAATTTCCCCAAACTGCCGGTAAGAACCATTGCTGATATGGACTATACAACTCACCTACACACAAACCTATTCCATAGATATCGGGGCCTAGTGCATGGATCTTAGCTGCAGCATTTAAAAGCTCTATCCAGGTTTTTGGAGGATTATCTGGATCTAATCCTGCTTTTTCAAGTAATTCTAAGTTGTAATACATACATCTTGGAGCAAGCAACCAAGGGAAACCCCAATAATGATTTTGATATTCTACAAAATTCCACGCCACATAATTATCTTCGACTTTATCCACTAAATCATCGACTGGTCTTAAAACACCTTGAGATGCAAATGTTGCAAGCCAAGTGTTACCAAGTTCAATTACATCTGGAGCCGTTCCAGCTGCGATAGAAGTAACTATTCTATCAAATCCTGTAGCCCATGAGAGTTGAACTATTTCTAATTCGATATCAGGATTAGCCTTTTCAAAGTCTGCTTTTACTTGCTGAGACAAGTTATCATCCATCATGAACTGCCACACTGAAATCTTGGTTTTTCCAAAAGATAAGAGTGTTAATCCAACCATCAAAATAACTAACAAAAACTTCTTACTCATCCTAAAAACCTCCTTTTCTTAAAATTTTAAAAACTACTTACGTTAAACTTTTTTAATTCTTTATTTTCTCACCTCCTTTTGCATTCGCTCTACTTACTTTAGAAATTCCAAAATCCTTATTATATGTATATTTTAGCGTTGATTCTTTTACAAAATACCTCCCCACTTCTAATCCTTACTAATTCCTAATTTCTTTACCTTTTTTGGTACTTGTAGCCAAGGAAGGGGGAGAGGGCTCCGCCCTGGACCCATTTTAAATTCAAATACTCATTTTCTGAAAAATCTTCTTCTTTAAAATCCTACTATCGGTATTACTTATTTTAAAAATCAAAAAATCGTATTTCCTCTCTTTTTAGATTTGAATTTTTATAAAATATTTTGTTGTTCGATGTTATTTGTTCAAATGTCAAAAATCTTCTTCAATGCGTAATACACTGATAAAGGTTTTGTTGAGTTAGTGAGAATATATTTTTCATTTTTATAATTCCTAATATCTTTTTCATCCCTCAGAATTACATATATTACTTCTTTAGCGACTTTTTTAATTTCTTTTTGCATTTTTAGCTGTTCTTCAAATAGAAAAGAATCTACGACAAATGAAATAATAAGCTCCGTTTTCTCTAACGTTCCTTCAATCACCCCTTTTTCAAAAATATAGTTTTTAATTATTGGATTTTTGAACAAATTATTTATTAAGTTAGTGTATTCAAGATAATCCTTATTACTTGTATCGGCTGGAGAAAGGGGACCACCTTTAGGAACAAGAAAAGTAACTTCAGAAAATTTTAATTTATTCTTTATGTTTGTTTTAATAGCTTTCTCAGATATTTCAGCTAAAAACCTTGTTTCATATGATGTTTTGACATATTTGTTTTGCAGATTTTCTATTCTCATAAAACTTTCTTCGAGTAATTGTTCATTAACTTTACCTTCAGAATATAATTTTGTTAGTTCTGAATATAATGGTTCAAAATTTTGATCACTGTCCCCAACTAATAATAAATCCCCGCCCGCATTAAAAAAATTCGAAACTATTTCTTTAGGTGAATAATTATCATGAATAGCTTTCATTTCTATAGCATCCGTTATAATTAATCCTTGGTAATTTAACTTAGTACGAAGAATGTCTTTTAAAATCTTTTCCGATAAAGTAGCTATATTTTTTTTATCATATTGAGGATATATTATATGAGCCGTCATTAGAGCTTTATTCCCATTTTCGATCGCTTTTATAAACGGATAAAAATCGTTTTCATCTAAATTAGAAATTATAGGTATTTCATGATGTGAATCTTGTTTGGCTTTCCCGTGACCAGGAAAATGTTTACAAGTTCCAATTAAATGAGTGTTTAGACCTTTTAGAAAATTAATCCCACATTCTGCAACAATTTTAGAATCATTTGAAAAAGATCTTAATCCAATTACGGGACTTGATTCTTCTGCTTTTACATCCAAAACTGGTGCAAATAACATATTAAATCCTATTCCCCTTAATTCTTTACCTAAATATTCCCCATACCTGTATGAATATATTGAATCTTTAGTAGATCCCAATGCTTTATTGCCTGGAGAAGGAAGAATACCGGGAACAGTTTCTAATTGTCCTCCTTCATGATCTGAAGAAATAAACAATTTAATTCCGTCTTCTATAACTTCATAAAGTCTTTCCATATTTATCTGAAGCTCACTTGAAGATTTCATATTAGAAGGATAAAGTATTATTCCAGCTGGCTTAACTTTTTTTATTAATTCAATATGCTTTTTTTTAATTCCTTTTTGAAACCCCAAAATGAAAAATTTACCTAAATCATCTTTATTCAACCCTAATCCTCCTCACAGTGTTTTTATGCTCACTTGAAAAATTCTAAAATCTAACTTTTCTCGTCTCAAACCCACGTTAAATTCAAAAACTTATTTTTAGAAAATCTTTATTTCTACAGTGTTTTTAGTTTTGTAAACAACATATCCACATACTCGTCTTCTTCAAAAATTTTATTTATTAGATTTAAAGCTGCTCCCACTGCATTAACCGCTTCTTCCCTACTTTCTTTTAAAACATCAATTTTTCTTTTAGTTCTCATAAAAATATTTTCTCTTGTTTCTTCTAAAAGATAGTCCAGAACGATTTCAGGTAAAAATCTTATATTTCCATCATAAATTATTGTGTCGGGATCTAAAATACTTCCTAATAAACCTATTTCTTTGGATAATTTGTCAAGAAAATTCTTAACAGCTGAAAAAATTTCTTTTTCATCATAATTCTTTAAAAAATTATAATAATCGCCACCATATTTTTTTGTATTCTGGATTAAGCTATACTTAAATTCGTATTCTCCTGAAAAATTGTTAGATCCATGGTATAAACGATTGTCTATAATTATTCCAATACCAATACCTACAGGATCTTTAATGTCATAGGGAATTGAAGTATATATGTATAGAATATTTTTGCATTTGCCTTTAAATTTAGAATTATAATATGCAGCACCTATATTTGAATCATTATCAACAAGAACAGGTAATCGAACAAATTCAGCTAATTCCTTAACCAAAGGATAATTTTCTATATCTAAGGCCTGCGAAAAAATTATTTCACCTTTTAAAGAATCAATTATTCCTGGTAAAGAGATACCTACAGCGTATAAATTAGAAGATTTCTTTTCTTTTAAAACCTCAAGAATAGAATCTTTTAGATTAGATTTATTAATTTTCTTATGGATGACAAATCTATCTAATATATCTCCATTAAAATTTGTAAGCACCCCTTCTATGCCATTTTGTTCGACTTCTAACCCTAAAACTTTAAAAATATTGTAATTGAAAGAAAAAACATTAGTTTTTCTTCCACCTTGTGATCCGGGTTTTAAAGAGCCCTCATTTATGATTACTCCATATTGTTTCAGTTTTCTTAAATATCTTGACACTGTAGACTTGTCTAAATTTAAATTTTCGGATATTTGATTGATGGTTGCTTTTTTATTAAGCCATATATATTTTGTAATTTCGAATAGATTCTTTTGCATTTGTTTATTGCTCCTTTTTATTTTTTGATATATGTTTGTTGCTTGCAGCATGCAACCTACTAAATTATACTTCTTTTTCAATTTTTTACAAAATTCTATTTTTTTAGATTATACACAAATACAACTAATTAAAGTTATTTATTTCAATTTACCTACTTGTTTTGTATTTTTTCAAAAATTAAATAAAAAAGTCGATAAAAATGTATAAAATTTTGTGATATAATAATTTTAATGGGAATAATAAAACAAAGGGGGCTCTTATATGGGAACAGAATTAAAAGTTGTTACTTTCTCTTTGGGTAAAGAAAAATATGGGCTTGATATAATGCATGTAGACGCAGTAATAGAATACCAAGAAACAACAAAACTTCCTAACACTTTAGATTATTTTGAAGGGATAATAGATTATAGAAATGAAGAAGTTTTACCTGTTATAAATTTAAGAAAAAAATTTAAAATGCCTGATTTTCCAGATAAGAATAAATCTAAAGTTATAGTGGTAAAACTGGATGAAAGAAAAGTTGGTATAATGGTAGACGATGTTAAAAATGTAAGGAGCATCGATTCGGATTTAATAGAAGAAAAACCAGAAGTTGGAGGTATTAAAGGAGCTAATTTTATAAGTGGAATAGCAAGATTAGAAGATAGCATGTTAGTTATTTTAGATACAGACAAACTAATAACTCAAGAAGAAAAAGTTGAAATAGAACAAATCGTGAACAGTTAAGGTACAATAAAAGGGAGATAGAAACTCCCTTTTATTTATTGTTTATTCATATTTTTTAGAGTATCTAAGACTTCGTAAACATGATTTTTAACTTTTACATTTTCCCAAATTTTCTTAATAACCCCGTGTGGATCTATTAGTAGCGTTGTTCTTACTACTCCCCAAGTTTCTTTACCGTACATTTTTTTTAATTGCCAAACTCCAAATCTTTCTAAAACAACATGTTCAGGATCACTCAATAAAATAACTTTTAAATCATTTTTTTCTTTGAATTTTATATGTTTTTCTACTGGATCGGGACTTATTCCAACAACTTCGCAATTATGTTTATTAAATTCCGAAATACTTTCTGAGAAATCTAACGCTTCTGTTGTGCAACCTGGTGTGTTATCCTTAGGATAGAAATATAAAACTAACCATTTTCCCAAAAAATCTGTGCTCTTTATTTTTTTCCCTTCATCGTTATTTAAGATGAACTCTGGAATTTTATCTCCCTCTTTAAATTTTAGATATTTCATAAAATGGTCTACTCCTTTTTTTCTTTTATTCTATCAAAAAAATTTTGCCATATTTCATGATTTTTTGGTTCATAATTATTAAATTCAAAAGAATTTTTAATCAAAGTTTTTATCTCTTGGAAACTTTTTAGATAATCTAAAGCATATAACTGAGAAACTAAATTTCCCACAGCTGTTCCTTCTACAGGGCCCGTAATAACTGGTAAATTTGTAGCATCAGATATAAACTGACACAATAAACGGTTTTTTGTTCCACCTCCAACTATATGAATTCTCTTGAAATCTATATTAAGAATTTTTTCTAATTTTTCTTTTGTTTCGTTTACTTTAAAAGCTATTCCTTCTAAAGCTGTTCTTATAACTTGAGAGATATCTTCTAACTCACATCCACTATCTTTAATTGATTCTTTTTTAATTGCTTCAACCATATCGATCGGATTTTGTAGATATTGGTCATCAACGTTTATATATCCTGAAAATGCTTTAGCTTCTTCAGCCATATTCGTTATTTTTGTATATGTATCGTCACCAAGAGGTAAATTTAAGCTTTTTATTATTCCTTGAATTAACCACATACCAGTAACATTTGCCAATATTCTATAAGAACCGTCTAAACATCCCTCAGAAGCAAGATTGTATTCCATAAGTTTTTTATTAAAAGGCATCTCTTTTACTATAGCACCCGTTAAGCACCATGTTCCTAAACTTATATACAAAGAATCTTTGGGATCAGAAGAAACTGCTGCAAAAGCCGAACCGGTATCATGGCTTGCTGGCAAAATTACTTCTAAATTTGAATTTTTCTTTAAGATACTTTTCTTTATTTTCCCAATCTTCGTCCCAGCCGGAACAATCTTTGGTAAAATAGGAGGAATATCAAAAGTTTTTATAATATCTTCATCCCAATCTCTTTTTCTATGATTGTAAATTTGAGTAGTAGTTGCCATAGTAAAATCAATCGCTTTCTCTCCTGTTAAAAAATAGTTAAATAAAGAAGGAATAGTCAGCAAATCATTTGAAATTTTAAGAAAATCTGGCGCAAACTTTTCGTAAGCTAATATTTGATAAAGCGTATTAAAAGGTTGAAACTGAGTAGGGGCATGTTCGTATATCCAGGATTTTCCAACTTTTTGTATTGCTTCTTCCATAATTTTTGTTTTAAACATGTTTCTATAATGAGCTGGATTATTAATTAAATAACCTTTTTTATTCAACAAGCCAAAATCTACGCCCCACGTGTCTATTCCTAAAGACAAAATTTCATTATCTTTATTTTGAACTTTTTCTATACTTTCTAATATACTTTTATAAAGACTTAATATATTCCAAAAAGATATTCCATTGATATCTACAGGATCATTTTTAAATCTATTCACTTCTTCTATAACAAGTTTACTTTTTTCGACACTTCCAGCAAAAACTTTACCTCCTGAAGCACCAATATCAACGGCCAAATAAATACTTTTCACATTCATCACCTTTTTTGCCTATAGGAGGTTAAATATTTATATCTTAACTTTTTAGCGTCTTCTTCAGATAATTCAGAAATTTCACCTATTTTTAAGGCTTCAACATAAATATGAGCAGTTTTTTCTGCAACAATAGATGTTGTTAAAGCTTCTACTTCATTTTCACCAACCGTAACTAATCCATGATTTTTTAAAATAACTGCATTATTTTTCCCAAGAGCTTCAACAGCTTTATTTGCCAGATCCCAACTTCCAGGTTCTCCATATCTTGCTACATTGATTCTTTCTCCACATATCATTACACCATCTTCTATTAAAGGAGGAATATATTCTTTAACTAAAGAAACTATAGAAGCATATGTAGGATGAGTATGAATAACAGTATTTACGTCATCCCTTTTCTTATAAATAGCCAAATGAAGTTTATATTCTGAAGATGGAGTCCTAAAACCTTCTAAAACATTCCCTTGTAAATCGATTACCATGATATCTTCTTCTTTCATCTTATCATATGGATAACCCGAAGGAGTAATATAGACTTTTTCATTATCTTTTATAGAAACATTTCCCCAAGTCCCCTTTACTAATCCTTCTTTCTCTATTTTTTGGCATAATTCTACAACTTTGGACTTTTCGTACACTAATTATCACCTTTCCATAAAATTTTTTGTTCTCTTTTTCCTTTTATAAGAAAGTTCCTTGCTAAAATATTTTAAAATAATTTTCCGGGATTCATTATACAATTTGGATCTAATATGTCTTTAATTTTTTTCATTCTTTCGTACTGTTTAGGTTTTGTCTTTTTCAATAGTTCTTTTTTTATAAATCCTATTCCATGCTCTCCGCTTACCGCGCCACCCATATTCGCTGCTTTTATAGCTATTTTTCCTAATATTTCTTCTGATACTTCTTTCCATTCTTCTATAGGAATATTCTTGGGTTTCAATGGTGCTGGATGCAAATTACCGTCTGCTGCGTGCCCTGCTACAGGTATGTCGATTTTATATTCTTGTGAAATTTCTGTTATATATTGCATTATTTCCGGTATCTTGGAAGTAGGAACAACTACATCTCCCGTTGGAACGTATGGATCGATAGATTTCAAACTTTCAAGCCAATTCCTTCTCATTCTCCATATCTTCTCTGAGTTGGTTCTGTTATCTGCTATAAAAACATCTTTAGCTCCATTCTTTTGTAAAGTTTTTCCACTCTTTTCATACAATCCTTCTATTTCTTCTAAACTCAAAGCTTCATATTGTATTATGAGGTATGATTCTATTTCATCTTGATATGGTAATTTCATTCCTGTATATTTTGAAGCATATTCTATGGATTTTTTATCGATGAACTCAATTCCTGAAGGTAATGTTTTAGATTCAGTAATAAGAGTACCTACATTGCTTATCGCTTTTTCTATGTTGTCGAAAGGCACAAGCAAATCCACTACTTTACCAGGTTGCGGTATTAAGTTTACATATATTTTTGTAAATATACCAAGCGTTCCTTCTGACCCAATAAATAGTTGAAGCAAATTGTATCCACTTGAATCTTTCCTTCTTTTTCCACCATATTCAACAACATCTCCATTTGGCATAACTACTTCCAATCCTAATATATGATGCCCTGTGTTGCCATATTTGATTACTTTGCTTCCTCCTGCGTTTGTTGCAACATTTCCTCCTATAAAACTTGTTTCTACACTCATTGGATATCCAGCGTAATATAGCCCTCTTTCTGAAACTATTCTACATAAATCGTTTGTAACTACTCCTGGTTCTACAACAGCCACCAAATTTTCTGTGTCTATTTCTATGATTTTGTTCATCCTTTCAAGAGATAACACTATCCCTCCATAAATTGGTATATTTGCTCCAGCTAATCCGCTTCCTGCTCCTCTTGGAGTTATCGGTATATTTTCATCATTTGCTAACTTTACTATATCTGATATTTGTTCTTTATTTTCTGGTTTTATGACTATATCTGGCATATGCGCATAGTACTCTCCACCTGATTCATCATTTGAATAACTTTTTAAATTTTCTTCGTCATTATATATTATAAGATACTCATTTTTCACTATTCTTTTTATTTTTTCGTATACCTTTGATGTCACTTTTCTGTATTCATTCATTTTTATCACCTGAATTTAGCCCTTTAATAAGTAACGGTAATATATCTGATGCATCCGCAACTATCCCTAAATCCGATACTTTCAATATTGGCGCTTCTGGATCTTTATTTATCGAAATAATGTATTTAGAGGAAGACATCCCAGCTATATGCTGTACAGCTCCTGATATACCTATTGCTATATACAAATTAGGATTCACGGTTTTACCTGAAAGTCCTACTTGGTGAGAATAGTCTATCCATCCCATATCTACAACTGCTCTTGTTGCCCCTACTGCTCCATTTAACAACTGGGATAAATTATAAAGATATTTAAAATTCTCTTTTTTCTTCAGCCCTTTACCACCTGCTATCACTACATCTGCCTGTTGTATAGGTAATTCACTGGTTTCATCTTTTTTGAACTCAATCCATTTGTACTTAGTTTGATAAATTTCTTCATCATATTCCTTTTTTATCGTCTTTCCTTGCCTTTTTTCGTCTTTTGGCAAAGGTTTTTTCGATTTTGGTCTCACCGTTGCCATTTGTGGCATCGTTGTTGTTTTTATCTTTGCCATCACATTTCCACCTATCGCAGGTCTTATTTGAATTAGCTTATTTGTTTTATCTTCTATCTCAAAATCTGTACAATCAGCTGTTAAACCTGTATTTAATTTCGCTGAAAGTAAAGGCATCAAAGTTCTTCCAAATGTTGTAGCTGAAGCTAAAATTATTTCTGGCTTAAATTCTTCAATCAAATTCTTTAAAATATTAACATACATATCAGGATAAAAATGGTTGAGTCTTTTATTTTCAACATAGTACACGTTATCTGCACCGTAATGTATTAAATCTTCTTTATTTTCTATTTTATCTGATAAAACAATACTTGAAAGTTCAGTTCCCAGCTTTTCAGCTAACCCTTTTCCCCAACTGAGAAGTTCATAAGATACTGTGTTTATTTTTCCCTCCGTTACTTCTGCTATTGTCCATACTCCTTTGTATTCTTGATTCATACAATCACACCTTTTTCTTTTAAGAAAGTGATAATTTTTTCCACAGCTTCTTCGGGACTCCTCACAACTATTTTTTCACCCTGCCTTGAAATCTTTGGATAAAATACTTTTACTACTCTTGTAGGAGATCCTTTAAGACCAATCTTTTCTTCTTCTAAATCAATTTGATCTCTACTTACAATATCTATTTTTGCATTTTTTGCCCTTAGTTTATTCTCTAAATTTGGTAATCTCGGTTCATTTATTTCTTTTACGACTGTTAACAGTGCTGGTAAAGTTGTTTCAACTGTCTCGTTACCACCTTCAACGGCTCTTTGAACTACTATCGAATTTTCTGTTATCTCAATAATTTTGTTAACATATGTGAGAACAGGTATGTTAAGTTGCGCTGCTACAGATGGCCCTACTTGACCTGTTTCTCCATCTGTTGCTCTTTCTCCTGCGAAAATAATGTCAAAATTTTTAGTCTGTTTTAAATACTGAGAAAGTGTGTAAGCTGTTGCCAACGTATCGGCACCTGCAAATTTTCTGTCAGTAAGTAAAATCCCTTCATCACATCCCATAGATATTGCTTCTTTTATCGCATAAACTGCAGCAGAAGGTCCCATACTGATTACACTTATTTTTGTTCCAGCATGTGCCTCCTTTATCTTCACTGCTTCTTCTACAGAATACATATCAAGTGGATTCAACTCTGATTCTAATTCGCTTCTTATCATAGTTCCTGTCGTTTCGTCTATTTTAACGTTATCAGTAGATGGTACTTGTTTTACTAAAACTGCTATATGCATTTTAATTCATAAACCTCCTTCTCTTTCCTTAACTTTACCAACAACATATGGTCCTTCTGGTATAACTGCAATTTTAGCACTTTCTCCTATTAAATTCAAAGCTTTTTCAATACCTTCTTCAACACTTACTATTTTGTTAGCGAAAGTATATTTATAATCTTCGTCAGTTAAAGATGAATACAGAAAAATATTCTGCGTTTTCTCTAAAACTTGCGTTAACTTTTGTACTTCCCATTGATCGCTTTTGAAAGTCTTCGAAGAATCATGGATTTTCAAAAAATCTTTTATTCCTTTTTCTTTTAATTCCAATAATAAATTCTTAAATTCTCTTTTTCCTAAACCATTTTTGCACTCAGAGATCATTATTATTACTCCATTATGGTTTAAAATCTCTGATGCTTCTACCAACCCTTTAACGGTCTGATAATAATTTTGATCGAGTGGATAACCACCATTTGAAGTTATTACAACATCAACTGGTTCTTCTATTTCTACAATGGCATTTCTTGCTATAAAATCACATCCTAATTGATGTGCTTCAAAGATATCTCCTGAATAAATACCAGTTATATCTTTATTTTCATTCAAAGTAACATTAACTATAAAATCACAACCGGCCATAAGCGAAACTTCTTTAGCAATTTTATCAACAGGGTTACTTTCTAACACACAACTTTTTGAATTAGGATGCTCCATTGCCTTTACTCCATGAAAAACTTTTAAAGTTTCAATTCCAACTATACCTGGACATATTGATTTTCTTCCACCTGAATACCCTGCCATAAAATGTGGTTCGATTAAACCTGTACAAATTTTTAAATCAGCTTTTAAATAATTTTTATTTATAATAACCGGACAATCATAAGAAACTTTACCTATATATTTTAAATTGTTCTCATCATATGCATCATGATTTATTATCTTAATTTTCCTGCTTAAAACTTCTTTTCCTATCAATTCCTCAAAAGCACCTTCTGAAACTGGTTCATGAGATCCATTTGCTATTAAAATGGTTATATTTTCTTCTTTTATTCCTGCTATCTTCAATGCATCAATAATAGGAGGCAAAAGAATAGAATTTGGAACGGGTCTTGTAGTATCAGAAATTACTATGCAACAATCTTTTTTACCTTTCGCTAAAGTAAAAAGAGGAGGGGTACCAATAGGAAATCTTAATGATTTTATTATTTCATCTTTTATAGCTTTTAAACCCTCCGTTTTAATTTTTTTCAGTGTTATAATATTTAAATCATCTCTTAACGTTATAGATTTCTCACTTTTTCCATACGGTATTATAACTTTCATTGAATTCTCCTAAGAAATTATTTTTTATTAGTGTCGTACTGTATATATAATACATGCGTGTTCAAAAATTCTTCTATACCATGCTTACCATCGTCTCCGCCTATGCCTGATTTTCTCCAACCCGCATGAAATCCTTGCATGGCTTCGAAATTTTCCCTATTCACATATGTTTCACCAAACTTTATTTCATTAGCTGCTCTCATCATAACATCAAGATTCTGAGTATAAATAGAAGATGTCAAACCATATTCGCAATCATTTGCGTATTCAATGGCCTGATCAAGGTCTTTGAAAGTAACAATTGGAAGAACGGGACCAAAAATTTCTTTTCGGATAATTTCCATATCTTGAGTACAATTAGCCAACAGTGTCGCTTTATAATAATATCCCTTTTCAAATTTGTCATCTTCTCCACCAGTTAACAGTTTAGCGCCTTCTTTTATTGCTCTTTCGACAAAACCTTTAACAGATTCAAGAGCATTTTTGTTTATCAAAGGTCCCATTTCTATGTCATCCGATTTCAAAGGTTCTCCGTATTTAGTATCTCGCATTGCTTTGATCATTTTTTCTATGAATTCATCCGCAACTTTTTCATGTACGTACACTCTTTCTGCACAGTTACACACTTGTCCAGTGTTTATAACTCTTGATTGTTTTATATACTTAACTGCGTCGTCTATGTTGGCATCGTTCATAACTATAGCTGGAGCCTTTCCTCCCAACTCTAAAGAAACCTTCGTTATGTTTTTTGCAGCTAATTGCATTATTCTTGATCCAGCTTCAACACTTCCTGTGAAACTTATCATTCCAACTTTTGGATTAGAGGCTAACTCTTCTCCAACAACAGATCCTCTACCTGTTATCAAATTAAAAACACCTTTTGGTAAATCAGTTCCAGCAACTATTTTGGCAAATTCGAAAGCATTGTTCGGAGTATCAGAACTCGGTTTAATGACAACGGTATTTCCCGTTATTAAAGCAGGAGCCATTTTTCTAGCTATAAGAAAGAAAGGAAAATTCCAAGGTAGTATTCCAGCTACTACTCCTATTGGTGCTTTGTAAAGATAAATATTTTCGTTAGGCTTATCACTCGGAATAATCTCTCCTTCTATTCTTCTTGCCCACTCTGCCATATAATCAATATAATCTGCGGTAAAGTTTATCTCCGTTTCGGCTAAACTTCTAACCTTGCCTTGCTCTTCCATTAGAGTTTCGGTTAAAAACTTCGCATTTTTTCTAATACCATCTGCTATTTTTCTTAGATATTTTGCTCTTTCAATAGCAGGAAATTTTTCCCATCTTTTTTGAGATTGATATGCAGCGTCGATGGCCTTTCTTGTTTCATCCACAGTTGCTTGGGGGACTTCGGAAATCACTTCCTCATTTGCAGGATTTATAACCTGAATTGTTTCTCCTGAAGATGATTCTAAAAATTCACCATTAATAAATAGTTTGTATCTTCTCATACCTTTTACCTCCTCCTTTTTCAAATTAGGATACTTATTTCTTCCAATAAATTTTTGGAGAAATAAGTATCCCCATTGGTTTAAGCCTGTACTCATATGACCACCTGTTCCCTACAGTTCGCCAAGCATCTGGTCCAAACCAAAAGTATGTATCATCACAATTATGAACTGTACCAAAAGCATTTATTCTGTTACCATAGGCAGTTATGTCAATAACGTGCTTACCTTTGCTTATTTTACCTAACTCCAATTTATATGGTGCAAAAGCTATCTTCCCTTTTTCTTGATCATCGATACTAATAGATAATAATGGATTTCTGAATTGAGGAACTTCAATCATAAGATTTCCCTCTTCACACTCGATAGGACAATGATAAATGACATTCCCTGCGTAAAAAGGTAATCCTTGGGTAACCCAATCTCCAAAAGTGAGGTCTTTTTGAAGTTCAACAATCTTTGTGTGTTTACCAGCAACCTTCACACCAAAATCTCCAAGAAGATAGCACCATTCAACGTTGGTTTTTGAATTAAACGGAATTTCTAAAACTATCTCTGAAGTACCTTTTGGAAGCTTTGGTATTCTAACTTTTTTTATACTTTTATCTACAAACCAACCCTCAATATTTTTATTAACTTCTACTCCATTCACTATTATTCTGGTATTTTCAACATTTTCTAAAGCTAAATAAGACCTTTTTACCACTGTCTCAGATTCTATCTTAAACTTCAATTTCAATAAATGCTCATAAGGTTCTTCTTGTTTGTTTGTCCAAGGTTGTGCTAATTTATTCATACGCAATGGGTAATTTAATAGTTCTCTAAACTTATTATCTATTCGAAGCAACTCGTCTACTGGTTGCCATTTTCTATCATCAAATAAGTATTCTGCCATATCTAATAATAGAACGTTTGGTTCTGATAAAGAATAATTAACTGGATCTTCTAATTTAATCTCTTTTGCTTTTTCCTCTACAATTTTTAAGGTTTCTTTCCACTTTTCACTTTCTTTAAAATTACTTGGTTCAAGTTTTAATAGCAAACTATCGTGAGGATAAAATTCATAAACAACAATAGTTTCACCATTTATTATTTTTGTTTCTGTTTCTTTAATATTTCCACTCATTGTATCGTATATTATTGGTTTCCATTTCCCTTTTATTATAATTTTTATCTTTTCTTTTTCTGCAATGTCTGGATTCTTCATTTTATATACATGGGAAATGAATAACCATCTATTGTTTCCTTCTTTTCTCATTTGATAAAACAAATTATCAGATGGCGAGCCATCTTCTTTGAATATTTCTATGTTTCTATATTTATTCAATTCTTGCATTAGCTTACCTTTTGAAAATGAAATAACGTTGGACTTTTCTGATAGTTTTTTTGCTCTATCTGATTCAACAGCATCAACAAATCGCGGTGGTTCACCTAAAAATATAATCTTTCCCCCTGCCTTTTGAAAGGTTTCTAATCTTTCTAACGTTGTGGTTCTTAATGTTTCACAACCAGGAACTATTATTACTTCATAACTCATTGCTCCAACTTTGAAAATTTTGTTTTTTTGAATTTCTGAAAGGGAAGGTAACAATGATTCTGATATAAAATCAAAATCAATGAGTCCAAATAATAACCATTCAATGATATTGTTAAAATTTGATTCTAATTCTTTTCTTATTGTAGTTGTTTTATCTTTTGGCCCACAATGTAGCCAAAACGATTCGATAGGATGAATTACTCCTACTTTAACCTCTGGTATTCCACAAGTTAAAACAGTATTTAATCGTGCAAAATGGTCTTCAATCAAGGAATATTCTTTGTACCATGGAACTTGATATCCAATACTCGGTGGATAATCTCTTTTTGCTTCACCTTGCATTGATACCCAGGTAAGATGATGCACTCTGACTGTAACTCCCAAAGCTGCTTGCCAATCTCCAGCAAGTTTGTATCCTCTGAAGTCAAAATCCCAATTGGTAACTCCATATAATTCACTTAAGACACCTTCTCTTGCATATTGATGAGAAGCACTTTGAGCTTGTTTTGCTGTTGAAAATTCACGCCAGTCACATAACATATCTATTCCTGGAAGTTGAAAAGATCTATAAGACCTCATTGCTTCACCAACACATGCTGTTTGAGATTCTAATGTTGGTTCTTCCATTAAATGACCTGTTAACATGATTCCATGTTTTTCACACCAGTCTCCTATAGTATCAGCAAAAGCTTCAACAAACCTTTCAGTTAGATGATCATGATACCTATACCTCACCAAAGAAGTTTGACCGTTTGATAAATCCCAAATCAACTCAGGCAAATGATCTAATATACTTTGATTATAGGTGTCAAAATAACTTTTTTCAAAATCGTCTGTGAAAGGAAGAATTACCTCATTTTCATCTTCAGAAAATTGTAAGCATTCTTTTTTTATAAATTGTGGTTCATCGGTAAAAATTGCGGGAATAGATTTGCCAAAATCTTGTCCGAGTTCTCGAAAATATTTTTCATGAGTTATCTCTACGAACTTTTCTATAGCCTTTTTATTAAGAGTATCTACATAAGCTTGATTATTAAACCAAGGATCATCTGCAGCTATTTCAAGGTAGGCGTACCATATTTTCGAATTATCTTTTGATTTTTCATCATCTTTTAACCTTTTGTAATAAGCTATGTAACCATTTCCCAAGATAATTTTATATTTAGCTAATAACTTTCTTTTTTTGCCTTGTACTACTCTTCCATTTGCTTGTAAATGGTTTGAAACTGTTTCAGAATCATCGTAACAAAAGGGGGTAAAAATAATGAAACGCTGCCTATATTGTTCATCTTTTGTAACATATCCTCCTGCAAAACCCGAAGGCCACCGATCTTCATCATACAACCAACACAGCATATCTTCTTCTTTTGCTTTTTGATTACATAATTTAACTAAATCCATAAACTCATCACTTAAATAATCAACAGCCATACCAGTTCGCGAATGAATATGAAAACCACCCATCCCCATTATTTTAAAGTTCTCAATTTGTTTCATCAAATCTTCTTTATTTAATTTTGAGTTCCAAGCCCAAAAAGGTGCTCCTCTATATTCACTCGTTGGATTTTTAAATAAATCTTGTGATAAATCTCGTTTATTTTTCGAATATAACATACTTTTTCCCTTCTTCTTTGCTTAATTTCAAAGAATTAAAGTTACAATATTTTTCCATAATATCTCAGTACTCTTGTTATATCTTAAAGCTCTCAACTAACCCTTTCAACTCTGAAGATATCTCATTCAACTCTTTAGCATCTTCATTTATCCCTATAGCTTGTTCTAATTGGTTATCTATTATCTTTCTCGACGTTTCTAACTGCTGACTTATTTCTGTTACCGCTTTTGCTACTCTGTCCATTGCCGAACTCATCTCTTGGGCACTTGCACTTTGTTCTTGAGCACTGGCTGTCATGTTTTCTATCCCTTGATTCATCTTTTCTATTCTTTCTGTTATGTGTTTGAAACTTTCTAATACATTTCCCATTTCTTTGTTTATGTCTTTTATCGTTCCTACTACTTTCAC